>NZ_JAJOMX010000005.1 GCF_024699925.1 Mesorhizobium sp. J428 | reverse complement strand
CGATTCCATCTGTTGACCCTGGTCATCGATGCCGGGGATGGTCATGTTGAACCCGATGACGCACAACCATTCTGATTTCCCGACGGAATAAGCGGTTTTACTTGCCTGACCGCATGCGAGACCCGAAAAATGGTCAGCCTTGGAACCAAGTATCTCAACTCCTCTCGGTGGCTGCTGGCGGGCCGGTTCTCATCAACACAGTCGACCGCACGTTTTCGGCCCGCACCGTGCTTTGCCACCGGGTTCTAAACAATCGCCTGAGAGATGCCCGGCGGGCAGCATGACGAAGCTGTCGCAAGCGGGCTGCTGCGCTATTGTCCGATATGTGACGGCTCACGAGGTGACC
This sequence comes from Mesorhizobium sp. J428, assembly GCF_024699925.1. NCBI lineage: Bacteria > Pseudomonadati > Pseudomonadota > Alphaproteobacteria > Hyphomicrobiales > Phyllobacteriaceae > Mesorhizobium > Mesorhizobium sp. J428. The sequence goes on along the minus strand of NZ_JAJOMX010000005.1, from coordinate 202,834 downwards.
GATCGCCCGGTCGCCGTGATTGGGTACGGGCGAATCTGGCCTGGCAGAAGCGGAGTTTTTGCGGAGCTATACGGACAAGGTGAGCTTGATTTCCCCAGAGGGCGATCATGATTTTGACGAAGCGAACGCGCGCGGATCCAATCTGCGGAGATCGACCTCCTTCAAGGGCCGTGTCTGGAATTCTCACTGCATTCCGGAACCATCCAGGTGAAACTACCTGCAAGATCTGTAGCATTCGCCAGCATATATCCGGCGCTCGGGACGACTATCCGATCGGAGCTAGCGTTAGCTATCGGCGCGCAGGCGACAGGCGATGGCTGTCCAGTGATTGACCGTCATCAAAGAACCAGCATCCGCGGGCTTTACGCGGCCGGCGACGTTGTTTCTGGGCTGGATCAAATTAGCCATGCGATGGGCCAAGCGGCCGTGGCCGCCACGACCATCCGAAACGATCTCGCGGCCATTAGGGCTCTCCGGCGCTAGGCCGCCATCCCGGCTAATCTGCCTCGGGATCGCCAGGCCGAAGCGTCGATGCCGCAAGGCAGCAGGGCGACGATCGCCTTGCCGGGCCTACAGTCGACCAAAGATGCTGGCCGTTCGCTCGCCGGGACCGGTTCAATCCGCGCCGCACGTAGTGGGTGCCGACCTCACATCGTCGCAGCCCACGTAGAATGAGAGCTTGCCGTCGGCTCAATCGGATCCCACGGCAAGCGCAGCGATTCCGGCAGCGATAAACGCTGCGCCGATCAATCGCCAGTTGTCGATCTGCTCGCCCAGAACTCGCCAAGACAAATAGATAACGCCGACATAAGTAAGGCTCATCGCGGGGAATATTAGAACGATATCGTAAATAGACAGTAGATAAATGTATATTGCCAGTGAAATGAAAAATAGAAAAACACCTGCCAAGAAATGCCAGGAGGCGACAAGTCGCCAAAAGGAGGCGTAACTCGTCGCATTGAGTCCGAGATGGCGCATGGCTGCCATCTTCAGGAACAGCTGCGACCCTGCATTCGCAGTCGCTGCTATTGTCAACAGGAGGAGAGCTTGCATTATGATCACCAGTCCTGTCGGCACGGAGAAAATGCGCCGACAGGACCGATCAAGTCGTGAGTTAGAAGTAGCGGGTGAAGCGAAGGAACCCGGAGACCGTCCCGTCGAGAGTCTCAATCTTGCTGTAGGCAAGCTCGCTGCGCACTTCAAACTGCGAGACAGGGAACCACACTACTGAGGTCTCAGCTGCATATGCATTGATGCCGGTCGTCGCCAGACCCGCGTGCAGGTTGTTGTAGTAGTGTCCTGCGACCGAGACGCCCAGCGTTTCTGTGAACTGCTGGTTGTACGACGCGAGGATCGACCATTCAGAACTGATTGCATCGAACTGGCCGGTCGAATAGATATTCGCATTGTTGGCGTAGGTGCCGATGAGCCTGAGGGACGATCCAGGCATGTTGGGCATGTTCAGGTGAAGACCGAGCTTCGCCGCATACCCATCAGTTCCAAGGAACGATTCGTCGTAGCCGAATTGAGCCCACGCACCGCCCCATCCCTGATTGACGCCGACCTTTGCAACGACGTCCGGCATATAGCCATCCCCGGCGAGCGTATCGTCTTCAAGAGACAGAGTACGTAGAAGCCGTTTCCGGCCGTATAGGTGTAGGCTATGAGTGGCCGTTGCTGGTAGCCATAACCCAGTCCAGACCAGGAGTGCGAGCCCGGAAAGTTGGACACTCCGCCGCCCTGCGTGGATGTCCATGCCGATTCCGTATAGCCCATGCGCAGACCGCCGAGTTCGATAAACGCCTGATCGACGAATGCGGGGCCGTCGCCTGCTCCATTCCAGTTGGCTTCAAGGCGAATAAATGAACGGAGCGTGCCCCAGTCAGTCTGCGAGCGTGCGTCGAAGTTCACCCGCGCGCGAACAGTCTTGTAGAAGCCTTCGTTGAACTGATCGCCGGGATGAAAGGTCAAAGGCGGCGTGTCACCGACGCCTCGGCTCTCAGCGCCGATCTGATAGTAGACGTAACCGCTCATCGCCAGGCACGTTTCAGTGCCGGGAATGTAGAAAAAGCCGGCCCCGTAGGCGTCGCAGATGCGCACGTATTCAACAGGTTCGGGCTCAGGCAACATAACGGCATCGGCGCTCCAAGCGGGCATTGCGCCCAATGCGCCAAACGCCGAAGACAATAGAATCAAAGATTTTTTCACGGGTTCCCACCTCCAATTTGGATGCAACTGCGCCGGTGTTCCGACGGATATCGCCGGTCATGAGCGCGATGTGGAGTAGGAACCGGGCTCTTTGCGCGGCTTTTGCGTCGAGTTTACATGCGCGTAAGGCATGTCGCTCCCGCGCAGATCAACGGCCATGTGTTGCTGATTGACCACAGCGCGACGCTCGGCGCGCCGAGATTGTCAGATATTTAAGGCCAAGGAAAAGCCGCTGCGAGAGTCGCCGGCTATCTTCCTTTCATCGCCGATCAATAGGCGGTGCAGCCACTTGCTCCCGACGGCTGCAGCAGAAAATGAAAGGACCATCCTATGTCTGCCTACAAGTTTCCTCTGGTGCTGGCTTTGACCCTCGCCGCCGGTCCCGTTCTGGCTCAGGAAGCCACCGTGTTCCCGGGTAACAATACTCCGGCAGCGGTGCGCACGGGCCACGACACAAGCAGCACGCCGGCGGTGGATTACAACCGCACTCATTCCATCGCGCCTCGCTCGCAGGACACCGATCCGACGCTCTACGGTTACTCTGCAAACGTCACGCGCTCGGACATCTATTCGGGCAAGTAGGCAAGTCGCGTCCAGTCCCCCCCGCGCTGAGCGGCTCTGGGCGCGATCAGCAGATCGCGCCCAGAGAAACCGAAAAGAGGAAATCATGATCAGGCCGACCGCACCCCTTATTGCCTTCCTGATTGTCGCTCCTGTGCCTGCAGCATTCGCTCACACTGCAGACCCGGGTGCGTCACCGAACTCTGCGGCATCTAACGCCGCACGGATAGAAGGGTTGTTCCGCGGCCAAGGCCAGCCGGGCGATGTCATCCGTTCGGTCTCAAATCCGGATGTCGTATTCACAGTGATGGAAAATGGCACTGTTGAGCGGCGCAACCAGCGTTACGATACCGTCGATTACCGGCGCCCGCTTCTCCCTGGCGAGCGAGATCCGAATCATTCGGGGAAGTAATCTGGGCCACCTTGTAGGATGAGCCCGGATACTAGCCGCACAGAAACTCCCCGCCGGAGTGCAAGGAGATATCTATGAAACTCACAGCAATTTCTTCAGCTATCCTTCTGAGTTCCGCCACCTTAGCAATCGCGCACCCGCTTGGCGCAACGGCCGAACCGAACTCAGCCGTATCAAATGTCCAGCGAATCGACGCCTTATGCCCGAGGTGACGGTAAGCCCGGTGATGTCGTGCGCTCGGTCTCAAACCCGGACGTCGTGTTTCGCGTAACGGAATCGGGGTCCATCGAGCGCCGCAACGAGCGGTTCGGTATCGTCGAAACCCAGCGGCCGCGTTCAATTATGCGAAAAGACTACAATTACCGTGGGCGCTGAACGTGCAACGAAGTTTGCCGATTTGTAAGGCCTCAGAAAATGGCATCCAAGCTTTAGCCGGCAAACTTTTCGCGTATCAGCACAGTCATGACCCTGCGTTTGCGGTCGCCACAATTGCGATTAGGAGAACGCTTGCATCAGGACAAGCAGTCCTGTCGACGCGCGAGCAAGGCGCCGACAGGACCGAACAAGTATCAGTTAGAAGTAGCGCGTGAAGCGGAGGAAGCCGGAGAGCGAGCCATCGCGACCGTCGACCTCAGCATAGCCGAGTTCGGTGCGAACTTCGAACTGCGACACCGGGAACCAGACCACCGACAGCTCAGCTGCCCATGCATCAAGTCCGGTGCTAATATTCGTGCCGGCAGCATACAGATCGTTGAAATAGTGAAAGCCAACCGACGCCCCCAGTGTCGCGGTGAACTGGTGGTTGTAGGACGCAAGGATCGACAATTCTGCGTCGGTGCCCAGCGGGCTGCCGGTGCCGTAGGCGTTGTCTCCCTCGTTGTAATAGCCAAGGATGCGGAGCGAAGAACCCGCCATATTCGGGACGTTAACTTGAACCCCCGCGCCGGCCGCGAAGAATTCGGCGCTTTCGTCGTAAGCCGCCTTCAACCAGGCGGTGCCCCAGCCCCCGGTATAGCCGATCTTGGCGACCACGTCGGGCATGTAGCCTTCACCAGCCAGAGCATCGTCTTCCAGAGAGATCGCGCCGAAGAAGCCGTTCGAGTCGAAGCGGTAGCCGATAAGGGCACGCTGGGTGTAGCCGTAGTATACCAGACCAGGAGTGCGAGCCCCAGTTCGAGGCGCCACCGTTCTTTGAGTCGACCCAGAACGACTCAGAGTAACCCATCATCAAACCACCGAGTTGGATGTAAGCCTGGTCCACATAGGCCGGACCGTCGCCCACGCCGTTCCAGACAGACTCCAAGCGAATGAAGGAGCGCAGCGTGCCCCATTCAGTTTCCGAACGCGCGTCGAAGTTGACGCGAGCGCGGACGTTCTTGCGCCAGCCATCCTGCGGAGTGTCACCGTAGTGGTAGGACGGTGTGTCGCCCGTGCCAGCTTCATAGCTGCCGGCGCCCATCTGATACCAGACGTAGCCAGAGATCTGCAGACAGGTCTCGGTGCCGGGGATGTAGAAAAAGCCTGCCCCGTAGGCGTCGCAGATGCGCACATATTCCACGGGCTCAGGCTCAGGCGCCATGACAGCGTCTGCACTCCAAGCGGGCATTACCGCCAATGCGCCGAACGCCGAAGACAATAGGATCAGAGATTTTTTCACGGGTTCCCACCTCCAGTTAGGGTGTAACTGCGCCGATGTTCCGACGGATATCGCCGGCCTTGAGCGCGAGGTGGAGTAAGAGTTGGGCTGTTTGCGCGGCGTTTGCGGCAAGTTTACATGCGTGTAAGATAAGTCTCTCCCGCGAAGATCAGCAGCCATGTGTTGCCGATTGACCACAGCCCAGCGCTTGGAGCGCCCGAGATTGTAAGCGTTTTTGGGGCCAAGAAACCGCTGCTAGAGTCGCTGCCTATAGTGCTGGCTGTGGCACTCGCCTCCGGTCCTGGTCCGGCTCAGGAAGCGATCATCCCTTGGCAAAAATACTCCGGCTGCGGTGCATGCGGGCCATAACGAGCCGAGCCGCGCTAGTGGACCGGAGGACTACAATTGCCTTGGGCGCTGAACATTCATGGAAAGCTTGCAGATTTGTAAGGCCCGAGAAAACGGGAGCAAAAGTTTCGTCGCCAAGCTCACGACGTATCTCCAATGGGCCATGCGCAACTAAGCAGCGCCCTTTTCCCCGCCCGCGTAGCTGACCTCCGCGGGCGGGCTTTTCTCATCCGTAACCGAGTGTGGAAAATCGATTTGAACCACAAGCCCCGGGCCATTGTCACGGAGGCTGATCGTAGCTCCATGAAGGTCGGCGATTGCTTTCACCATGCTAAGCCCTAGACCCGTGCCTTCCGTGGTACGGCTTTTGTCCAGCCGATAGAATCTCTTGAACACTTTGTCCGTTTCGGACGGCGGTATCCCAGGACCGTTGTCGATGACGAACAGGCTGACGCCTTGGGCCCTACAAATATAGCCCAAGCCGATATGTGAGCCGGGCTGCGTGTGGCGGACCGCATTTTGAACCAGATTGGCCAACATCTGCTTGAGGAGTTCGCTATCGCCAATCAGATGCGCCGAGAACGTTTGTTCGGACCTAAGGAGCCTCAATCTTCGTCCCTGCTCGGTCGCAATATCCGCGTAGACCTCAAAAACCTCGTTAACGAGTGATGTCACGTCGACCCGCCTGAAGCGGTCACGTCTGGCGCCAGTTTCGATCTGGGAGATCCTCAAAAGTGCTTCGAACGTCGACGTGATCCGCCGCACTTCCTCCATGGCCGCCTGGATCAGCGTTCGGCTGGACGCTATTGTGTCGGCCTCGTGTGCGGCTTCCAGCATCAGAAACAAGCGCGATATCGGAGTTTTGAGGTCGTGGGCGATATCTGTTGTAACCTGCTTCATGGCGCTCACATTTGACTGCAAGTGTCCCAGCGCCACATTGACCTCCGCAGCCAATGCGTCGATATCGTCCATTCGCGGCGATATCGGCAGGCGTCTCCCGAGTTCCCCAGACCCGACCATCCGCATCACGCCGGACAGAGAGGCGATACGGCGTCTGGTTTTGAATGCCAATAATGCACCTCCCCCGAGCCCAGCCGCCAGCACAATCGCTGTTGCCCAACCAAAGCTCACCAGCGCGATATCTCTGAGGCGATTGGTATCGTCGTAGCTGACACCGACCACCAATTGATTGGGCCCCAGATTCTGCATGTATAGCCGATAGTTCGTCGATTTAGTTCCAAGGTTACGCGCGTCCAGGGTCGAAAGCCCCTTCACCGCTCCGGCAAGGTCGATGTTGCCCGCGAGAAACGAGCCGTCCGAACTGCGGAGCGAATACAGCGTCTCCTGCCCGCGGATAGCTGGGCCATGATTGACGATCATGGCCTCCGCACCGGCAAGTCCGCGGGCCACAAACGCAGTCTCAATCTCGCGAAAGCGCTCCATCACATGGGAGTCAAGTCGCTCGTAGAGGTAAGATGCCACGAGGTTATAGGCGACGAGATTCGCCGCGAAATAGACGAATAGGAACAGCAGAACATAAAGCGCAGCAAGCCGGAACGATGTGCTGTGCGCAATGCTAGCGCGGCGCATGGATGCTATAGCCCGTGTTGCGGGTCGTATGAAGGAGGGGAGTGTCGAACGGCTTGTCGATCTTGCTGCGCAGTCGGCTGATGTGGGTCTCGACCACCGTGCTTTGTGGATCGAAATTAAAGTTCCATATCCTTTCCAGAAGCATTGTCCTGGTGAGGATGCGGCCTTCATTTCGCATCAACAATTCGAGGAGTGCAAACTCGCGCGGCAGCAGTTCGATCACCGTGCCGCCGCGCGTCGCCAGCCTTCGCACTAGATCAAGTTCGAGGTCGGCGACCTTGAGTTTGGTCTTCTCGGACGAGATCGGGGGACGACGCGCCAGCGCGTTAACCCGTGCAGTCAATTCTGAAAACGCAAATGGCTTGACGAGGTAATCGTCGGCGCCGGCCTCGAGACCCTCGACACGATCGTCTACGCCGCCCATGGAAGTGAGGAACAAGACAGGGATTCTGGAGCCGGCTGCGCGCAAGCTCCTAACGAGCGCCAGCCCATCTATTCCAGGTATCATTCTGTCTACGATTGCGACGTCGAATGCCTCGCGCAGTCCGACTCCCAGAGCGTCTCTTCCATCTCTGATAACGTCAACCGTGTGGCCCGCCTCCGTGAGGCCCTTCGCAATGTATTCGCTCGTGCGGCCATCGTCCTCGACGAGAAGAATTTTCATAAGCATTGATTTCCAGGCGTCGGCCACGCCGTCGCTCCCTTGACCTCTTGAATGCAGCGGCATGCCATGCCCAAGGGGCACAGCACGCGGTTCGTGACTCCGTTATGGATTTTTGCAGGTTGAATCCCGCTTGAGAGACAGATGAGGTCTGCCAAGACCGGGACGAACCGAAGGGTTCGTCCCGGGAAGCATTTGTAATTTACTTGATTTCTGTAACCGTGATGCGGCCGTTGACCCGGTCGGCGATAAACTCGATCGCCTGACCCTCCTTGACCTTGTTCAGCATGGCTTCATCGGCCACGACAAAAACCATAGTCATGGCAGGCATCTCAAGGTTCTTGAGTTCGCCATGCTTGATGGTGAGCTTCTTCTGGGCAGTATCGATCTTCTGAATCTCACCCTTTGTATATTCTTGCGCGAACGCGTTACCGCCAAGAGTGAGCATGACGGCGAGCAGCGATAGTATCTTTGCGGTATTTTTCATAGAATAGGTCCTTTGTGTTGTACGGGTTACTGCGAAACCTGAATGGCGCCCTTCATGCCGGATTCATAGTGACCCGGAATCAAGCAGGCGAATACGTAGTCCCCGGCGTTTGAGAACGTCCATACGATCTCGCCGGTCTTGCCGGGAGCCAGCCGTATGGAGTTCGCGTCGGCATGTTCCATGTCAGGGAATTTCTCCATGACCGCTTTGTGCTCCATCACAGCCGGCTCTTGATCCATGACGTATTCGTGGTCAGCCTCGCCCTTGTTCGTGAAGCGTAGACGAATTGTCTCCCCAGCTTTGACCTTGATGGTCGCCGGTTCAAAAAGCATCTTGCCGTCATCTTTTTCGGTCATCGCAATGTTGACGGTGCGCTTGACTTTTCCTTTCTCTCCGGGTTCGCCGATTGCCATTTTTTCAGTGTCGTGGCCACCTGAGTGCGTCCCTGCTGCGAAGACAGCTCCAGTCGTCAAAGCCAGAACGGCGGTCGCAATCACAAATCTTTTCATGTTCTCGGGTTCCTTTCGGTTGTCATTATCGCTGTTATCCCTTGGTGTGACCGCCGTGCGTCGCCGCCGGTGTCATCGTTTTTGCGTCGCCTGATTTGACGGGAGCGGGAGTGTCGCCCGTCCATTCGTAGGAGACGGTTCCTTCGGGGTGCTGATACCAGCCCGGATCGGCGTAATCGTTCGCTGCAATGCCCTCTCGGACTTTCACTACGGAGAACATGGAGCCCATTTCTATCGCTCCAAATTGTCCCCAGCCTTCCATCATCTTTATCGTATTGTCAGGAAGCGGCATTTCCATCTCGCCCATGTCGGCCATGCCACGGTTGCCCATCGGCATGTATTCCGGCTGAACGCGACGGATTTTTTTCGTCACCTCGGTTTTGTCGACGCCAATGAACGTTGGCACGTCATGCCCCATGGCGTTCATCGTGTGATGCGACTTGTGACAATGTATCGCCCAGTCGCCGAGGTATTTGGCGTCGAACTCGTAGGCGCGCATCGCGCCAACCGGGATGTCGATCGAGACTTCCGGCCAGCGCGCCTCAGGCCGCGTCCAACCTCCGTCCGTGCAGGTCACCTCGAAGTCGTAGCCATGCATGTGAATCGGATGGTTGGTCATGGTGAGGTTCCCGACCCGCACCCTCACTTTATCGTTCTTCGAAACGACCAGCGGACTTACACCTGGAAAGACCCGGCTGTTCCAGCACCAGAGATTGAAGTCGGTCATCTCCATGACCTTCGGAACATAGGAGCCGGGCTCGATGTCATATGCGTTGAGCAGGAAGACGAAGTCCCGGTCGACCGGCATGAAGGAAGGATCCTTCGGATGAATGACGAAGAACCCCATCATGCCCATCGCCATCTGGACCATTTCGTCAGCATGCGGGTGATACATAAACGTCCCGCTTTTCACGAGGTCGAACTCGTAAACAAAGGTCTTGCCCGGCGGGATGCCAGGCTGTGTGAGACCGGTTACGCCATCCATGCCGTTCGGCAGGATCATGCCGTGCCAGTGGATGGTGGTGTGTTCCGGAAGCCTGTTGGTCACGAAGATGCGAACCCGATCGCCTTCGACCGCCTCGATCGTCGGTCCTGGTGATTGTCCATTGTAGCCCCAGAGATAAGCGGTCATGCCCGGAGCAAGCTCGCGCTCGACTGGCTCGGCGACCAGGTGGAATTCTTTCACGCCGTTAGTCAGGCGATGAGGAGCGGTCCATCCATTCAGAGTTACCACCGGCTGATAGTCCGGGCCGCTCGACGGGAAGATCGGCGGCTGCATGTCGGGGGATTCCATGATCGCAGCGTCAGGAAGTCCCATCGCAGATGTCTTCGTCCATGCGGCCGCACCTGCGAGAAACGCGCCGCCGCCAAGTATCTGACGTCTCGTAACCAATTTAGATCTCCTTCTCGTTCAATGCGCCGCGGCGTCGCCGCCGCTGGCCATTGCAGTGGGTGCTTCGCTCGCTCCGGACGACCCGCCGCCATAGACGACGGTGCCAAGATTTACGTCGGCGAGCCAGAAATCGCGCTTGGCGTTAAGGGAAAGCATGATCGACTCGATCTTGGCGCGCGTATCAGCGAGAAGCTCGAACGTGTTTGTGATCATGCCATTGTAGGTGAGGACCGATTCCTCTTCGATCTTCGTGCGCAACGGCAGAACATTATTCCGGTAGTGTCGTGCGATGTCATAAGTCGAGCGATACGCGTCATAGGCGCCACGGGCTTCTGAACGGATGTTGACAGCCCTTTCGGCCAGCAGATTTGCAGCCTGCATGTAGGCTAATTCGGCCTTGCGCATGCGCGCCTTGCCCGAATCGAAGATAGGGATGACGAAATCAACCTCCGCGATAGGGATGACGGTTGTTTCTGTGCCGCCGTCTTCGGCCATTTCACGCTCGATCTCGACGCCGGAACGCAGGCCGAGGTCCGTCACATAGCGCGTCGCCTCCGTCAGGCCGTATGATCGTGCGAGCGCCTCCAATTCGAGCCGCGCGATTTCTAGATCGACGCGGTTCTTGAGTGCCTCTGCCTCAATCGCGCGTTTTGCTTTTGCGCCCTTCGGCAGAGCGGGAAGAGCGTTGGGCACCGAGTAGTCGATGTCAGACCCCCAGAGCCCCATCAAGCGCGTGAGCTGTTCCTTCGCGCCGCGCGCGGCGAGCTTGGCTTCGGCTGTTTGGCCCGCAAGTTCCGCATAGAAAACGTGCTCCCGCGCTTGGCCGGTCTTTGTAAAGGCTCCTGTCTCGCCGAGTTTCTGCGCCAGCGCGGAAGCTGCGTCCGCCGCGGCCTGAGCCCGGTTAAGATAGGAAACGCGCTCCCACGCTGCCACGGCCTCGATCCATGCGCGGCGCGTATCGGCGGCGAGACGCAAGGTTTCCTCCGCCGCCCGCAACTGCGCCTGCCGGAACCGCGCATCGGCGATCGCCACCCTGCGCGGCCGGGTGATGAGCGCAAGGATATTCGTGACGATGGCTGTTTCGACCGTTCGCACCGGATCGACGCCAATCACCCCGATCGAAACCGGCGGATTTACCAGCATGGTCTCCTGCCAGACGTCGGCCGCGGACAAGCCAATATCCGCATACGCCGCCTGGAGGCCCTTGTTGTTCAGGAGGGCAACCTGAACCGCTGCATCGGGGCCGAGCGTCCTTTTGCGGACGATGCCGGTGACCCGCTCCTGCAGCACTCTCGCTTCCGCGCTCGACTGAACCCAGACGGCTTCCTTCCCAGCAACGGATGCGGTTCGGGCAGCTACCGTCGCGAACCCCGATCCCGGCTCCGAGATGCCGTCGACCAGTGCGGTTGTCGTGCACCCGGCCGCCACGATCGGAACCAGGCCTGCGACCAGAAATCCCTTTGCGATCCTGTTCATGATCCGCTCCCGCGTTCCGCCGGAGATAGATCATCGTTAAGTTGGCGCCAGTTCTTGGGGTCGACCGGTTCGCGGTGTTGGTAGTTGGTGACCACAGGATGATAATGCGCATCGCTGATCCCCATGATGGGATCGGCGGCGTTGAACGAAGGGAGAATGTCAGGCGGAGCAGTAGATGCACAGCCTGACGCTGCCAGCGATGCAGCGAGCATCGCAAATAATATGAGCTTCATTTTCGACCCTGAACATGATGTGGAGCGTGAACCGCGCGTACCCAATAGCAGGCGCGGACGGAACGTGGCGCCCGGAGGACGCGCATATCAGCTCAGGTTCGAGGAGGTCTGAGGAAGTCGGTCTGTTCGCCGGGCATTATTGCCGCAGAAACTTCGAGCGCCAATACCCCGGAGCACGGTTGGGGGAACGGAGGAAAACTGACGGGAACCGCCTGAGACGGGGCGCAGTGGGTATCGCAGCAGATATCGGCGGTTTTGGGGTTGCCGTGATGACTCTTGGCGCTTGCCCCATCAACCTCAGTCGTCGCATCCGATCCGTGCTCGTGATCGCTGTTCGTGTACACTTTCGCGTCAGAGGACGCAATGAGGCCGGCGACGCTGCTGGGGTGCATCGCCGATTTGGCCATCGCCACCATTCCAGGCTGCAGCGACGCCATGACGAGAAACAAGAGCGCGAGCGCGGCACGAAACCACGAAATTCTCGCTAGCCGATGTTGACCGAAGTTCGTCATCTCACCAGCTTCCACACAAGTTCGGGCGCCAAGTCAAGTTGCGCCATCCTTCTTTTCTGTCGGGGAACCGAAACGTGATCATGGCTTGACTCGCAGAATGCGTGCGCCGGCTAAATGCCTGCGGGCCAAGCTGATTACGGCTAGCGGGATCACGGTCCACTGCAGCAGCGGGCTGAGCCCCGTTCCGAAGGGAGGAATCAGCGGCATGAGCACCGAATATGTCCAGCGCAGGCTCACATTGGTGTAATAGTACTCAAACCCAACGGTAAGCGCGATGCCAACGGCCAGGAATATGGCGGTCGGCAGACCCCACGGGCGCCTATCCAGTTGCGATCGCGCACTGACATGCTCGCGATCCAAAATGCGACCAACGCGAATCCGGCGTCACCGAAGGTTGCCGACAAGCAGAGCTTGATGCCGTCCCAGTGCTTCATTTCCATCATACCAACATAAGTTGGCGCTTGGAGGAACTCCCAGACGAAATGGAGAAGGAACGAGAAGAAGATCACCGGAAGCTCGGGCGCTTCGAGCAGCGGAAACCGGTGGGCCCCGTCATTCGACGGGGCTTCCGATCGAAGTCCCCAAGGCATCACCAAATCCCCTTCGTGACGCCGGTCCAGACATAGGACCAAATCGTTGGGTGGAACCATTGCCGCGAGTTTCCGCCCTGTTTACGAGACTCGAGCCGGCCGGCCAAGGCGTCTTCGATTGCATCGACGCACATCTGCCGTGATATCGCCGCAAGTCTGTACGCGTAAGTCATAATGTTATCGTCACCAGATGGCTCGCCTCGGACTTGCGCGACCACCTCGCCCGTGTCGACCCCCGCATCGACGACGTGGACGGTGGCGCCGAAGTTCGTGCTGTCTCGGTTGGCGAGAGCCCAATAGCCGCCATTCATGCCGCGGTGCTGCGGCGTGATGCCGGCATGGTAGTTCAGGACAGGGCATGTCACGCGAGCGAGAACCTCAGGCTTCACGATCCTGCAGCCGGCAAGGAGAATGACGGAAGGTTGGATTTCATCGATCGCCTGCAAAAAGCCGACGGAATTCACCGAGGGCACCGTTCGAACGATCCGTTCCGCACGAGGCTTCACAAAGAGGCTTTCGGATTCGATGATGCGAGCGATCCGCCGATGTAAGAGAACCTTGCCAAGGCCGATGAGGCACATGGTGCCAAATTGGCCGCCAACTGTGAACCATCCCTTCAGGCGGGCGCGGCGCGCAAGAAACTCGCCGCGCGGTTCCGAATCCTCGATGATGACGCGGACGTCCCCAAAGCGGTCGATGAGCGCATTTATGATGATCCACGGATGTGGTCCCCCTGCGGTGACCACGCATACACCGCCGCCGGTATCCGGCCGTGAGTTCTCACTCATGGCAGCATACGACTGAAGCTTTACCTCGCCTGAGAGTCCTTCAATAATCGGGCAATGCGGACGTTTGTCGCCATGGCAGTTGGCCATCAAATGGCTCAGCATTTCGCGCAGTCCCAAGAGTTCCGCAACCTTGCGGTCGATCTCTGCAAGCTTGGCCGTGGCCATAACCTTGACCTCCACGCTCTCGCGAGACGTGTCGTTGTAGAGAGACAATAGCTCGCGGCACTCCTCGACAGAAAAACCCAGGCTGCGCGCACGTTGCAGGAAGCGCAGACGGTGTTCATCTTCGACTGAATAGTCACGGTAGCCGTTGTCGCGTCGCTCGGGCCGGATGAGGCCGATGTCCTCATAATAGCGGATTGTCTTGGGCGGCAAACCTGACTTTTCCGACACGGTTCCGATGTTCATAGAAGCGCTCCTTCCTTCGCCTCGCGTCAGCCAAGCTTTACCGTGCGCAGCCGCAGCGCGTTGGCGATGACAGAGACCGACGACAGGCTCATGGCTGCCGCTGCGATCATCGGCGATAGCAGCGTGCCGAAGACCGGATAGAGGACCCCGGCCGCCACCGGAACGCCGAGCCCGTTGTAAACGAAGGCGAAGAACAGGTTCTGCTTGATGTTGCGGATCGTCGCCTGAGACAGCCGGCGGGCCCTGACGATGCCGTTCAAATCACCCTTCACCAGCGTGATTCCCGCGCTCTCGACCGCAACGTCAGCGCCGGTGCCCATGGCGATGCCGACATCGGCTGCGGCGAGCGCCGGCGCGTCGTTCACCCCGTCTCCGGCCATGGCGACCTTGGCCCCGTTGGCGCGCAGCTCCTCGATCAGCTTCTGCTTGCTTTCGGGCAGCATGTCGGCGCGCACCTCGTCGATGCCCAGTTTAGCCGCGACCGCCCGCGCCGTCCGCTCGTTGTCGCCGGTCGCCATGATGATCCGGAGGCCGGTTTGGTGCAGCGCCCGGATGGCTTCCGCCGTGGTCGCCTTGACCGGGTCGGCAACGGCGACGATGCCGGCCAGCCTGCCATCGACCGCGACGAACATTGCCGTCTTGCCGTCCGAGCGGAGCGCGTCAGCGCGGTCCTTCAAGCTGGCCGCGTCCGCCTTGAGATCGATCATCATCGCGGCGTTGCCGAGCGCGATCTTGCGGCCGTTGACCGAGCCGGACACCCCCTTGCCGGTGACGGCCTCGAAGTCAGACGCGGCTGATATCGTCGCGCCACGTGCCTCGGCGCCCTCGACGATCGCTTCGGCCAGCGGGTGTTCGGAGCCACGCTCCAGGCTGGCTGCGAGCGATAGCAGCTCGGTCTCGTCGAACCCTTCCGCTGCGACGACGTCGGTGAGCTTGGGACGGCCCTCCGTCAGCGTCCCGGTCTTGTCGACGATCAGCGTGTCTACTTTGGCGAACAGTTCCAGAGCCTCGGCATTCTTGATCAGCACACCTGCCTGTGCTCCGCGACCCGTCGCCGTCATAATCGACATCGGCGTCGCCAGGCCGAGAGCACACGGGCAGGCGATGATGAGCACGGAGACCGCCGAGACGATGGCGAAGATCATCGACGGCTCTGGACCGAAGACCGCCCAGACGACGAAGGCCAGGATCGCCACGAGCACGACGGTCGGCACGAAGTAGAACGATACACGGTCGGCGAGCCCCTGGATCGGTGCGCGTGAGCGCTGGGCCTTGGCGACCATCTCGACGATCCGTGACAGCATGGTCTCGGCGCCGACTTTCTCGGCGCGAATGACCAGCGTTCCGTTGCGGTTGAGCGTGCCGCCGGTGACGCTGTCGCCTTCGGTCTTCTCAACTGGAAGAGGCTCCCCCGTGATCATGCTTTCGTCGATCGAGGTCCTGCCTTCCAGCACAATTCCGTCAACGGGGACACTGTCGCCAGGGCGGACGCGCAGGCTGTCGCCTGACTTGACCTCGTCGAGAGGTACGTCTTTTTCCGATCCGTCCGCTCCTATCCGCCGCGCAGTCTTTGGCGCGAGGTCGAGCAGCGCGCGGATCGCCGACCCGGTGCGCTCCCGGGCGCGCAGTTCAAGCACCTGTCCCAGGAAGACGAGCGCCACGATCACCGCGGCCGCCTCGAAATAGACCGGCACCGAGCCACCATGGCCACGGAATTGGTGCGGGAAGAGATCCGGAAACAGTGTCGCAACGACGCTGTAGAGATAGGCGACTCCGACACCGATCGAGATCAGGGTCCACATGTTCGGGCTACGATTGACGACGGACTCCCAGCCGCGATGGAAGAAGGGAATGGCGGCCCAGAGCACCACAGGGGTAGCCAGCACCAATTCCAGCCAGGTCGAGATCTGCGCACCCAGCCAGTCGCGGACGGGCAGGCCGAGCATAGGTCCCATCGTGATGAAAAGCAGCGGGACCGAGAGCAAGCCGCTGACCCACAGCCGCCGAGTGAAATCGATGAGTTCGGGATTGGGGCCCTCGTCGCCGGTCGGAACACCCATGGGCTCCAGCGCCATGCCGCAGATCGGGCAGGAGCCTGGCTTGTCGCGGACGATCTCCGGATGCATCGGACAGGTGTATTGCGTGCCCTTCGGCATCCGCTCCGGCGCAGGCCGGTCGCCGAGATACTTCGGCGGTTCCGCCTCGAACTTGCCCTTGCATCCCGACGAGCAGAAATAGAAGCCCTTGCCCTCATGCCGCGTGAAGTTGGCGGCAGTCGCGCGCTCAACGCTCATGCCGCAGACCGGATCGATCGCCGTGATGAACTCCTGCGGCGCCTTGACGAACTTGTCCCGGCACGACGCGCTGCAAAAATGGTAGGTGTGACCATCATACTCGGTGCGGGGCTTGCCTGCGGCTGGGTCGACAGTCATGCCGCATACGGGATCGCGTATGACCTCGCCTTTGGCCAGCTTGGCATGCGTCGAGCAACACGCGTCCCCCGTTGCGTGCGAGTGATTGTCAGGTGAATGGGTGCTCATGGCGCGACCTCCGATTTGATCGGCGTATTGTTGCGCCTTCCAGCTACCGGAAGGTCAAGCGGAATTTTCACCTCCACTTTAAAGCTGGACGCCGCCTCAGGTCGTAGCCTGTCAAGCAGGCTGGAGGTTCCTCGCGAGCAAACATGCTCATTTGTCTTGGGCGATACCGCCCAAGAAAGTCGGATAGGGTCCCGGAACAAAGCCCGGACGCGGTGGTTATTGGAGATGTCTTGCGCAGAATCTTTCCAGTTCGTCAGGCTCGTCAGCTTGGCTTCGCTTGCGATAGTCGCACTGACCGCGATCTTTTTGACAACGACGTCCGCCGCAGAGCTTGACCATCCTGACGGGGATTCGGTGCAGCGGTTTGACTTGAGCGGCCTCCGAAATCATTAACGAAGCTGCTATCGAATCCCAGGTGGGCTCCAAAGCCCGTAGTCGTATTCTGAAACCAGGAGAAATATGATGAAAACGTCGAAGCTCATTCTCGCAACGTTGATGCTCACGGGGACCGCGTCGTTTGCGGTAGGGCAGGAATCTTCCAACAAACCAATGGAAATGGCCCCAGTCACGCTGCCCGCACAGTGCGGTGAGGCCGCAGACCAGAAGATGCCGATGACGGATAGGTCGGGAATGGACATGTCTGGCATGGACGAGGCGCACAAAGCCTTCATGGCCGGAATGATAAGAATGCAACCGGCGATGATGCGGGGGATCATGGCCAAGGATCCAGATGTCGCATTCGTCTGCACGATGATCGCGCACCATCAAGGTGCCATTGACATGGCCAGCGTCGAGCTGAAATACGGCGACAACGACGAAGCGAAACAGGCCGCGCAGAAAATCATCGACGACCAGACCAAGGAGATCGCTGATTTTAAAAAATGGCTCGAAGCTAACGTCAAATGAGGTCGTAGGGGGCGCCACAGGCGCTCCCCGATCACACAAGGATCCATGATATGCATCACCTCAGCCCCGAGATGAAAAACTGTATCGACGAGTGCCTGCGCTGCTATTCGATGTGCCTGTCTACAGCGATGGGCCATTGCTTGGAAATGGGCGGAGAACACACCGAAAAACAGCACTTCACGCTGATGATGGCCTGCGCCGAAATCTGCCGAACCTCGGCGCATTTCATGCTCATCGGCTCCGAGCACCACAAGCATATTTGCGGCGAATGCGCGGAAATCTGCAACGAGTGCGCGGATGACTGCGAGCGTATTGGCGACATGCAGGACTGCGTCGATACCTGCCGCCGCTGCGCGGAGAGCTGTCGAAAGATGGCGGCTTAATAGCCGATTGTTCGTAGGCGCGACGTCGATGCCTCGCGCCTACGACCAAGATTTCATCCGAGGAAGAAACAAACTTCACCAAGGCGGCGATCACGAGACCGGCAATCGCCAGGACGATCAGGCCGCCGATCCCGTTTCGACACACATTTCACCTGACATCAGCTCATCCAATCATCATTTTCTTTCCTTCTATTCCGCGGCGGACTTCAGAGGGTTCACCGGCGCCGATGAGCTCTCAGCCGCGGCTCGCCTCGGCAGGCCCCGACCCTTCACGATGCCGTAAACCGCCGGGATCACCACTAGGGTCAGGATGGTCGATGAGATCATGCCGCCGATCATCGGCACGGCAATGCGCTGCATGATTTCCGAGCCGGCCCCAGTGCTCCACAGGATGGGCAAAAGCCCCGCCATGATGGCGACCACTGTCATCATCTTTGGCCGGACGCGCTCCACCGCGCCCACCCTGATCGCGTCATCTAGGTCAGCTCGCGCGAATGCGCGGCCCTGGGCGGCGCACTTTCCTTGGGCTTCAACAAGCGCATGATCGAGATAGATCAGCATGATGACGCCCGTTTCGGCCGCAACGCCGGCGAGCGCGATGAAGCCGACGGCGACCGCAACCGAAGTGTTGAAGCCGAGCCACCACATCAGCCATATGCCGCCGACCAGCGCGAAGGGCAGAGACAGCATGACGATCAGCGTCTCCGTCAGTCGGCGGAAGTTCAGGAACAGCAGCAGGAAAATTAGCGCGAGCGTCAGCGGCACCACGATTTTCAGCCGCGCCTGGGCGCGCTCCAGATATTCGAACTGGCCGCTCCAGCCGAGCGAATAGCCGGCCGGGAGCGCAACGCCCGCCGCGACCGCAGACTGCGCATCGGCCACATAACCCCCGAGATCTCGCCCGGCGATATCGACGAAGATGTAGACGGCCAGTTGGCCGTTCTCAGTTCGGATAGAGGTCGCGCCGCGCGTCAGTTCGATTTTGGCGACCTCGCCCAGTGGAACTGAGCCGCCGCCGGGGAGTGCCACCTGCACCTCGCGCGCGATTGCCTGCGGGTCGCTCCGAAGCGCGCGCGGGTAGCGGATGGCGACGCCGTAGCGCTCACGGCCCTCGACCGTCGTGGTGATCACCTCGGCGCCCAGTGCCATCGAGATCACGTCCTGTACGTCGCCGACCGACAGCCCGTAGCGGCCGAGCGACACACGGTCCGGCACGATGTCCAGAAAGTAGCCGCCGACGACCCGCTCGGCATAGGCGCTCGACGTCCCTGGGACGTTTCGGAGCACCGCCTCGACCTGGCGTGCGACTTTTTCCATCTGGTCGAGATCCATGCCGTAGACCTTGACGCCCACCGGAGTCCGAATGCCGGTCGACAGCATGTCGATGCGGGCGCGGATCGGCATTGTCCAGGCATTGGACACGCCCGGAAATTGCAGCGCCGCGTCCATCTCGGCCTTCAGGCTTTCGGAGGTGACGCCGTCGCGCCACTCCCCATTTGGTTTTAGGTTGATGATTGTCTCGAACATTTCGGTCGGCGCCGGGTCGGTCGCGGTCTGCGCACGGCCGGCCTTGCCGAACACGCTCTCGACTTCGGGGAACGACTTGATGATGCGGTCCTGCATCTGCATTAATTCCGCCGCCTTGGTGACGGAAAGCCCGGGAAGAGTGGTGGGCATATACATCAGCGTGCCTTCGTCGAGAGCCGGCATGAACTCGGAGCCGAGCTGCCGCGCCGGCCAGACCGTCACCGCAAGGGCAACGACGGCAAGCAGGATGGTAAGCGTCTTCGCCCGGAGCACGCCCTTGATAACTGGTCGATAGATCGCGATCAGCAGGCGGTTGAGCGGGTTCCTGTGCTCCGGCACGATCCTGCCACGCACGAACACCACCATCAGCGCCGGAACCAGCGTCACCGACAGCAGCGCGGCCGCAGCCATGGCAAACGTCTTGGTGAAGGCCAGCGGCCCGAACAGCCGCCCTTCCTGGCTTTCCAAAGTGAAGATCGGCAGGAACGAGACGGTGATGATCAGCAGGCTGAAGAATAGCGCCGGGCCGACCTCGCTCGCCGCCTCGATCAGCACTTCGGTCCGGGGTTTGTCCGGCGGCGCACGCTCCAGATGTTTGTGCGCGTTCTCGATCATCACGATCGCCGCGTCGATCATCGCGCCGATGGCAATCGCTATGCCGCCGAGGCTCATAATGTTGGAGCCAAGGCCGAGGAGCTTCATCGCGGCGAACGCCATCAGGATCCCGACGGGGAGCATGATGATGGCGACCAGCGCGCTCCTGACATGCAGCAGGAAGACGATCGTGACGAGCGCGACGATGACGCTCTCCTCGATCAGCGTGATCTTGAGGGTTTCGATCGCCGCGCCGATCAGTTCCGAGCGGTCGTATACGGTGATGATTTCCGCGCCGCCAGGCAGGCTCTTTTCGATGTCTGCGAGTTGCGACTTGGCATTGTCGATGACGGTCAGCGCGTTCGAACCGACGCGCTGCAGCACGATGCCGCTGGCGACCTCTCCCTCGCCGTTCAGCTCGGCGATGCCGCGCCGTTCGTCGGGCACGATCTCGACCTTGGCCACGTCCCCGAGCCTAAGGGGCACGCCGCCGACGGTTTTGAGCGCGATGCTTTCGATATCGGCGATGCTCTTCAGATAGCCGCGGCCGCGCACCATGAACTCGAATTCGGAGATTTCGACGGTGCGCCCCCCGGTGTCCATGTTGCTGTCGCGCACCGCCTCGCCGATCTCCGACAGCGTCACCCCTTGCGCGCGCATGCGCGCTGGATCGACGACGATCGAATACTGCTTGACGAAGCCGCCGACGCTCGCGACCTCAGAAACGCCCTCGGCCTTCGAAACCGCGAAGCGCACCACCCAGTCCTGCAGCGACCGCAGTTCGGCCAGCGACAGTTCCTTGGCGACGACGGCATATTGATAGACCCAGCCGACGCCGGTCGCGTCCGGGCCGAGCGCCGGCGCGACGCCAGCCGGAAGGCGGCTCGCGGCGGCGTTCAGATATTCGAGCACGCGGCTGCGCGCCCAGTAAGGATCGACGCCGTCCTCGAAAATCACATAGACGAAAGACACGCCAAAGAACGAGAAACCGCGCACGACTTTGGATCGCGGCACCGTCAGCATCGCTGTCGTCAGCGGATAGGTGACCTGATCCTCGACCACCTGTGGCGCCTGGCCCGGATAGTCGGTGAAGACGATGACCTGCACGTCCGACAAGTCGGGAATGGCGTCGAGCGGCAACGTCTTGACCGCGTAGACGCCCGCTGCCGTCGCCAGAGCGGCGGCGAAGAAGACAAGGACAAGGTTCCGCGCCGACCAGGCGATGAGACGCGCGATCATGGCTGTTCTTCCGCCGGGGTCAGCGCGGAAAGCGCCGCCTTGAGATTGCTCTCGGCGTCGATCAGGAAGTTGGCCGAGACGACGACGCGCTCGCCCTCGGCGACGCCGTCCATGATCTCGACCATACCTTCGCCGCGCCCGCCGATCTTCACAGGGCGCGGTTCGAAGCTGCCTTCGCCCTTGTCGAGGATCACCACCTGGCGGTCGCCCGTGTCGATGACCGCGCTGTCCGGCACCGTCACGACAGGCCTGCCGCCGCCGGTCGCGATCTCCACATCGGCATACATGTTGGCGAGCAGCAGCCCATCCGCATTGGGCAGTTCGATGCGCAGGCTGGCGGTACGGGTCTGACTCTGGATTTCAGGGTGGATAAGGCCGACCTCGCCCTGGAACACCTGTCCCGGGAGGCTTCGGATGCTGATGGTCGCTCTATCGCCGGTGCGCACGGAACCCAGCTCATATTCCGGCACGTCCGCCATCACCCAGACGGTCGATATGTCGGCGATTCGGAACAGCGTTTCTCCGGCTTCGGCCATCATGCCGTCGATCGCCATGCGCTCGAGAACGACCCCGCCGCGCGGCGCCATCAGGGTGACCGAGATGGGAACCTTCCTCGTCTTCTCGATTTCGGCGATGGCTTCGGCTGGAACCCCGAGGTTTTCCAGCCTTTGCAGGCTGCCCCCGGCGGCGCCCTTGCCGGCCCCGCTCTTCAGATCGGCCGCGTAAAGCGCGCCGGCCGCGGCGATCTCCTTGGCGTAGAAGCGCACCAGCGGCTCTCCCTGCTCGATCATCTGCCCGGTTGTGATGTCGGCCACCTCTTCGAGGAAGGCCTCCGTTCGGATGGACACGACGCTGACGCGGCGCTCGTCGAGCGTCACGGTTCCCGGAACCCGGACCGGCCTGACAATGGTGCCTTTCGTGGCGAGGACCGTCTTGACGCCGGTCCGTTGCTGCTTGCCGGCCGAGACCGTGACGGTGGCGCCGTCGTCGTCCTCGCCGTCGTAGACAGGGATGTAGTCCATCCCCATCGAGTCCTTCTTCGGCGTCGGCGATGTGTCGGGTAGACCCATAGGGTTGCGGTAGTAGAGGACCTCTCGTTCGCCGGAGTTCGCTTCGACAACCGTCATGTCGGCCTTGCCCGGCTCGTCGAAGCTCACATCCTCGCCGGCGAGCACCGCAATGAAATCGCGGCCGTCGTCGGTTTGCTTTGGCGTCGCCGAATAGACCGGATCACCGTCCGGATGGCGGTAATAGAGGACTGCCCCTGAGCCTGCGGAGGTCATAGGCTCCGCCTCGCCGCCAAGCGCCCGCATCGCCATTGCCTGCACGTCCCGTACGACCGCCGGGACGGATAGATCGCGCTGTCCGGCCCAGTATCCGGCCGCGCCTACCCCCGCCGCCAGACCGGCGAAGGCCAGAAAGGTGCCGAGCCTGCTCATTCGACAGCCTCGAAAACCAGCCGACTCTCAACGGTCTCCTCCTCACCCTGAACCTTGGCCGCGATCGAGAAACGCCAGCCGCCGGCCATGATGAGGTTGGCCTGGAAGCGATAGGCGCCCGGATCTTCGGACGGCATCGCCTCTACCGGCGTTGTCATCGCCTCCATTCCGTCGGGCTGCATGTCCATTCGGGTTGCGAACACGACGGCATCGACAACCGGATTGCCGGTCCGCTTGTCAATCAGCCGGACCGTCACGGTCGCGCCTTCACCTTGCTTGATCTCGCTTTCGACAAGCTGGAATTCGTAGTCTTCGGGACCGGCCAGTGTGGCCGTGGAGACGGCGATGGCAGATAGGAGCGCCAGCGGGGCGGCGCGAAGGCAAGGTTTCGCTCTCATGGTCAATGGTTCCGACTGTCATTGGACCGCGCTCGCGCACGGCTTCTCGCTTAGCCGAGGCCAAGCGGTCCGACCCGAGGGGTTCGCCCGCCGGGTTTCGGCGCCCGAAACGCCGCTGACAGTCAGATTCGAGGAGGTCGGGGCGGGGGTTCGCCAATCAGGGACGCAAGCACGACATCGCCGCGCGAGGTAAAGCGGTCCCGCATCAGGATGCGCAGAGCAAGCAGATGGTGCTCCGGCGTCGACGCACTAACGAACACGGCGGTGCAGACCACGGCGAACGGGCAATCCTTCGCGCAGTCCGGGGTCGCAGGCTGATCATCAGGGCAGCACGGCATGCCGTCGGGCATTTCGGCCGTCATCGGCATCGCCATCGCGGACGATGCGACCGACGGCGCTACTGGCGCGAAGAACAGGCCAATCATGGCGAGGATCGCAAGCAGCCGGGCCGAGGAGGACATCCGCATCATTCTGAACCTTCGCACGAATGCGATCGGATGCATAGCCAACTTGCCGTGACCACCACATTTGGGTGCGCCATCCTAGCGCATGGTAAGGTAGCTTCACTCGCGCGCCGCAAAACGATCGTGCCCGATACTACCGGCAAGGGAGCGGCGGCATCGCGCCATCAGCCGTGCGCCAGATCCACGCATCGATTTCAGGTCGAGATGCAACAAGCTCGTTGAGCGCCTCGTCGTAGGCGCTGTCCGCCGATGGTGGAACGATGTAGAGCCCAACCGGCTTTGGCTGCAACTGCAGCATCGCCGCCGCGGTTGGCTTGTCCATTGCCAGATTATAGCGGAAGCCCTTCACACTTCTATCGCCTACCCGTGCCAGCGCATCGACAAGCCGCTTCTCATGGATGGAGTCGTATGGAATCCAGTTCTCCGACACGACCATCACCGCCATTTCCTCGACAACCGCGAGCCCGGCAAGCGTGAGGCCGAAGGTAGCGATCGCGATCAAGTGAGAATCCTGGTTCGCGCTCCAGAGCGCTATTTCATTCTCGAAACGAACCTGAAGCCGACGATTCAATGTTTCTTCCAGCAGCAATGGAAAGTCCGGAAGATGCTTGATAACTAGTCGGAAGCCATTGCGAGCCGGCGCTATATCCTTGACCTCGCCGACGAGGATCATCAATTTCCTCGGCCCGGTCCTGGGAGGAAGTGCGGGCGCAAGCGCGTCTACGCGCCGTTGCTCGATGGCAACCTTGTCTGCCGAACGAAACGATTCCGGTACGAACAGAACGTCGCTCAATATTCCGCCCTTCACCGTCATCTGGCGGGCTGCCTCGATCAGGTGCCAGCGAACGTTCCACCAATGGCGCTTTCCGGCCCATCGCGCCGTCCAGGCCGTCAACTCGGCCTCGTGCCAGAGGTAGTGAAGCAGACTTCGGAGCGACAGCTTCTTCGCCTCGCCAACCACACCGTCTGAACCCTCCACGCCGGGAACCGGAGCAGCGCGCGCACCCAACTTTGTCAGGCTGAAGCCTACCTTGAGTGCCGATAGCCCGGTTTCGGAGTCGATCTGGATCGCGCTACCGATCAGGGCGCCGAGGCCGGAGAGCTCATCAGGCGGTTCGTAGGACGGGCAGGCTGGATCATGTCCACACCCCGACAACGGCATGCGCTTGACGATGTATTGGTCGCCCACGTTGGCGATATACATCGCAAGGCCTGACTCCTGACACAGGCAGAGAGGCTGAACTCGTCGCCGGTAGGCATCCGCCAGCACTTTCTGCAAAGCAGGCGCGGTCTCTTCTATCGTTTGGTCATCAAGCTTGAAACGTCGCATCGCCTCCATCGCCCTGGACGCCGCCGCATCCCCTGCCTTCCATTGGGTCATGGATTGCCATCCTGAGCAAGTCCTCCTCGACCGCAGAAGAGTGGGCGCAGAAGCCAGCGCGTTCGCCCCAACCCCAATCCGGCCGCTCTGAATTCGACCGCTTGTCCCGATGAGTTGCGGCTCGATTGAAGCCCGACCTGCGGTCTACTTTTGCTTTCTTGTAGCCGGCCGCGGCGCTGGCGCTTCTCCTCCGCGGTTGGGGCAGGCAGAGGCAGAGGGGAGGCTGTGACGTGGCGGCGGGTCGAGGCCAGGAGAGAGGCTCCCGGCGCCCGTCGAGGAGAACAGCAATGACCCTTATGCAAATTCACGCGCCGACGCGCATGGCGCCCAACGGCTACAAGGTCGACATCAGTAAAGGCGAGCGTATCGGGCGCGTTTCGTCTGAATGGTTCAATCGTCCGGCCGACGAGCGCTATCTCTCGCTCACCGACCTCCACAATTCGGTGGCCAGGCGATCAAAACGCTGCAAGACCCGCATCGTCGAAAGCGAAAACATCCGCGTCGCAGCGAGCCGCGACAATCCCGAACGCCTGACGTTGATGCTGCCCGACGCGCACGCGCCGGTCGCTCCCACGCACTGGAGCTTCGGCCAGCTCGCCAGCCTGGTCGGGGCGCCCGCGAACTACCTGCGGCAGCTCCCTGCCGCGCTGGCCGGCATCAACCTTCAGCATGCGGCCTGACCTCACACCGCGCCTTATCCTGACTCTGTAATCCTGTCTCAGAATCAGGCATGGAAGCGCCTCACCGACGGTTCCGGTGAAGCTCGTCAGACGTCCGGGTCAAGCGTTCCCGCAGCGAAGCGAGGACAACGCTTTACGCGGCGGCGGCTCCACAAGCTTGTTCATGGGGTGCAGGCTTAGTCCTGCACCCCTGCCACGCGGCGAGCGGGAGAGCGCGAGGGGAACCCCTCGCACATAAGACAATAACTTGCGCCGAAGGCGCTCCGCTTAGGTATCGTGCGTGCATTTGTATTTTACCAATCTTGACGCTATTTCGCGTCCGCTTTTCCTTGATGACCTTGCAGTGAGCCTCGCACCCGGCGCGCTCGACGTGGTCGAGCGCGCTGGGCTGATCGACGGCATGCCGTTCATCCTGATGGATGACGGCAGCTACGATCTCAATCTCAACCGGTTCTTCCGCGCCTGTCCGGGCATGGGCGCGCGGTCGCCGAACACGTGGCGTTCCTATGCCCGCGACATTCTCGTCTGGGCGCGCTTTCTCAGCGAGCGACGCGGTGGCAAGACGGTCTGGCAGGCCGACCGCCATGATGTCCTGGCCTTTCACCGGGCACGTCGCCTGTCGGACGCGGCGTTCCGCATTTCAGCGGCGAGCTGGAACCGAAGCATCGCCGCGCTCGACAAGCTCTATCGCTGGGCCGTCGAGGAAGGGATCATCTCTGCCTCGCCTTTCAGCTATGGCGTCACCCTTCGTCGGACCGCCGGCAGCCGCGCCGTGCTCGCCGTGGCGGCCAACCGCGCCCGCGAGCGCGCCGCGCGCCGCCACGACACCCGCTATATCGATCTCGGCCGCTACCTGCTGTTCCGCGAGGTGGGGCTGCGGGGCCGGCTTCCCGACGGCTCCGAAGATCGGACGTGGCGCGGCCGCAACGGCGAGCGCAATGCGCTGTTTGCCGAGCTTCTGGTCACGACCGGCCTGCGGCTGACCGAAGCCGGCAGCCTGCTTCTGGCCGAGCTTCCGGAGCCCGCATCACGCTCGATTCCCTTCGACCTTCCTGGTCCGATCGCCAAGGGCGGGCGGCCGCGGCGCATCCGCGTTCCCCGCCGGGTGCTGGCGCTCATGGCCGACTATGTCGATCTTGAGCGCGCGATCTCCACTGCCCGGTCCGAACCCCAGGTGTCCGATCCGCTGTGGTTGGTACCGGAGGATGGGAAGGCAAGAGATCCGGCGGGCAAGAAGGTCCGGCTCGACCGCCTGACGCCGGGTGAGCGCCGCCGCGTGCTGATCGGCGCGCCTGGCCGAGCGCAGCACGGCTTGCTCTGGCTGACGGAAGCCGGCCGGCCTGTGCCCTCCGCAACCTGGGAAGCCGCTTTTCGGCGCGCCTGCGTCCGCTGCCGCCGCTTCGGTATCGAGGTCGAGGTGACGCCGCACACTCTGCGGCACACCTTCGCCGTCAACATGCTCTCCATGCTGATCCGCGAGCAGATCGGAACCGTGTTCGATCCGCACGACCGGCACGGCGCGGCCTATCGCCGGATGCTCGGCGACCCCTTGCAGAAGCTCCAGCACCTCCTGGGGCACGCAAGCATCACCAGCACCTACATCTATCTCGACAGTCTCAATGAGGCGCAGGAGCTGGTCGAGGCGGCCGTGGACCGCTGGGCGGACGATACGGCTGGTGATGCAGCATGATGGCCGCGACGACTGCTCCAGCACGACGGCCGGGCCGCCGTGCCCTCTTTCCCGAGGCGCTGCCCGATCCCGAGCGCGAGGCCGCCGCTGCGATCGCGTCGCTCCGCTTCACTGTCACGCTGGCAGACCGCAGCAGGGCGATCGACCTGACGATGCTCGCTGGCCGCAAGGCACTGGCCCGGACGTTTGCCGGCGCGCTCTGGCGCGCCTGCCAGGTCGGCGGTCCGGCCGGCTCGATCTCGACGGCCTATGCCTATGCCAATGCGCTCAAGACGTTCTGGCGCTATCTCGATTCCGCCGGAATGCACGTCGCACGGCTCTCTGACGTGAGCGCTGCCTTGATCGACGGCTTCGACGCATGGATGGAGGAGAGCGGCCTGCATCCCAATCACCGGCTGCATCGAATGAGCAAGGTGCTCAACCTGCTCCGCCTCGCCGAGGCGGCGGAGCCCGGCCTTCTGCCACCCGATGCCTCGCGACGGCTGATGTATACGAGCGACCGGCCGGGTGTGCGCGCCCGGCCGCGCGATGCCTATGGCGACGACATCGCCACGGCATTGCGGACCGCGGCACGCGCCGATCTCGCTGCTATCATCCGCCGCTTCGCCGAGGCCGATCGCATCCCGACCGTCGAGGATGCCGATCGGGGCCGCGTTCTGGCGAGGGCGCATGAACAGGTGATGGCGGTGATCGACGCGGAAGGCGTCATCGGGCACCGGCATGCTCTCTTCAAGTGCCTCTACACGCTGCGCCGTGAAAGCGGCCTGCCGAACGATCGCCTGATCCACGATCTGCACGGCCGCCGGCATCTGATCGCTGCCGACCTCGTGCCGCTCATCGTCCTCATTTCGCTCGACACCGGCCTGGAGATCGAAGCGATCAAGAGCCTGCGGGCGGACTGCCTGAAGAACCCGTCCGGCGGCTATGTCGAGGTTGAGTATTGCAAGCGGCGGGCGCGCGGCGCCGAGTGGAAGCGGCTGCGCGGGCGCGACGGCGGCTCCTCGACGCCGGGCGGTTTGATCCGCAAGGTGCTGCAATGGACCGGTCCGGCGAGAAGCCGGCTTGGCGCCGACACGCTCTGGGTCCACTGCGCCTGGGGCCGATTGACCCCGCGTCCTATCAGCATGAAGGAGCCCGTGGCTTCATGGATCGGCCGAAGCGGCATCCTCGATGAACAGGGCCGGCCCCTTCGCCTCAACCTGACGCGCCTGCGCAAGACGCACAAGGCGGCATGGGCATCGGCGCACCGGTGGCCAGCTTGACCGCTTCGCCGTTGGCCACAGCGTCGCAGTCGCGGCCGATCACTACGCCGATATCCCCGCGCTTCGCCACCTGCATGAGGCGACCGTGGCCGACGCCATGTGCGATCGCGCTCGATGCCGCGTTGCGGCCGTGCGTCCTGTCCTCGGAAGAGGAGGGTGCCGTCCTGGCCGATCCCGAGCAGGCAACCAGTCTTCCCGTTGCCGGTACCGCCGCGATCGGCGCGCTGCTCGGCGGCGAGCAGGATGTCTGGCTCGCCAGTTGCGCCGGCTTCTACAAGAGCCCGTTCGGGCTAGAAGGGGAAGCCTGTCCGTCGCCCTTCTGGGGGTGTCTCGAATGCAGCAATGCGGTGATTACCGCCCGCAAGCTGCCCGCGCTTCTCGCATTCCTCAACTTCATCCGGGCACAACGGCAGGCGCTCAGCGAAGGCGACTGGATCGCCAAGTTCGGCCGCGTTCACGGACGCATTGCCGATCAGATTCTGTCCCGGTTTGCCGACGCGGAGATTGAGGAGGCTCGCCAGATTGCGGCGTCGGACCCGGCGCTCATCTACCTGCCGCCCGAAGCGGCAGCGCCATAATGCCGGGTTCCATCACGCTCTCGCCGCGGACGTCGTTGCCGTCGGCCATTTATGGCGACGGCGAGCCCGTGCTTGCCGGTGTCGCGGTCAGGGACGATGTCGACCGCAGTGAGCTTCCCCGCTTCGGGGACGATCTCTGGGATTTGGGCGCCGCCATCTTCCGGGTCAACGCCCGCTACAGCAACTACCGGCTGAACTTCGCCGGCATCGCCGATCCCGTCACGCGACGGTTGGCGAAGGAGTATGTGATCGCCCGGCTGCGCATTCATGTGCCGGGATACCGGGCGCCCTGCGGCGCGACCTCGGCGATCCGGCTGCTGCGCTACGTCCAGCATTTCGCCGCGTTCCTCCGCGCGCGGACTGGCGCCGTCGATCTCAGCCGGATCGATCAGGCGCTGCTCGACGCCTACCTGGTGCATGCCCGCGACGGCGGGCGGCGGACGCCGCACGAGACGGTGAAGTATGTCGAGGTGCCGATCGACCTGCATCACCTGGCGCCATGGCTAACCGGCGGCGGCATAGGTTTCCTGCCGTGGCGTGGACGTGCGGCGCACCGCGTTGCGGGCCGGCCGCCGGCGCCCGCCGAGAACGCCACGCCGCGGATTCCCGAGCCGGTCATCGGCGCCATGCTGCGCTGGGCGCTCAGATATGTCGAAGTCTATGCGTCCGATATCCTCGCCGCGCGGGCAGAACTGGACGCTCTCGAAGCCCGCTGCGCAAAGGTGATGGCGCGGGACGAGCGGACCGGACGAGCCGTCGCCAGCACCTATCGCGCCCGCGTGGCGAAGTGGCTCGACGTGCGCCGGGCCATGGGCCGAGGCGTACCGATCTGGGAGCACGCGCCCAACGTCGCCCGCCGCATCGACCCGCTCACCGGCGAACAGACCCCGCCCTACAATCTTCACCTGATGCGGCTTCACGCCGGTGCGCGAGAGAGCGGCCGCATCAGCCAGTCCGAACCGACGGCGCGGCTGATCGAGCAGGCGGCAGCCGAGCTCGGCACCGAGGTGGGCGGCCTCGACACGCCGATCTCGACCGATCCGGACACCGGCTTGCCATGGCGCGAGCGCTTCGACGCCCTCAGCCTCGCCCGCGAGGAACGGATGCTGCAGGGTGCCTGCTATCTCGTCTGCGCCTACCTCACCGGCATGCGCGACAGCGAGGTGCAGGCGATGCAGCCGGGTTGCGTGTCGGTGATGCGCAGCGCCGACGGCCTGGTCGAGCGCTACCGGGTGCGCAGCACCGTCTACAAGCGCCATGGGGCACGAGGCGCTCAGGCCGACTGGATCACGATCGAGCCGGTCGCCCGCGCCGTCGCGGTCATGGAGGTACTCTCGGCGCGCAATCGCAAGGAGAAGGGATTGTCGTCGCTGTGGGTGGCGCTGAAGGACTGGCCCTGGAGCAACGATCATCTCGGGATGGGTGCGACGCCGACGCTCAACCTGTTCCGCGACGGCCTCGATGGACGCTCGGAAGGGGGACCGGCGATCCCGCGCGTCGGCGACGAGCCATGGAAGTTCACGACACGGCAACTGCGCCGCACCATCGCCTGGTAATCGCCAACCGGCCGTTCGGCACGGTCGCGGGCAAGATCCAGTACAAGCATGCCTCGGTCGCCATGTTCGAGGGCTATGCCGGATCGGCGCCGGCCGATTTCCGCCTGGCGATCGAGCGCGAGCGTGCGCTCGGCCAACTCGACGATATTGTCGCCCATTACGAGGCCTGTCTTCGCCGTGAAGGCCCGGCGGGGCCAGGCGCTCACCGACTGCTCCGCGAGTTCGCCCGCGTCCAGCACGAGCTTGGCGATCTTCCGGGCCGGATCACGGACCGCAAGCGGCTGCGCACCATGCTCGCCCATCTCGGCCGGACCCTGCATGTCGGCTTCCTCAACGACTGCCTGTTCGATGCGGCGACCGCGCTCTGCCTCAAAGATGCACCGGATGCCGAGCAAACGGCGCCAGCCCTGTCGCGATGCAGCCCCGACCGCTGCCCGAACGCCTGCCTGACCGACCGGCACCGCGAGCCGTGGCAGGCTTCGATCGCCGAGGGCGAAGCGCTTCTGGCCGACCGGCGCCTGTCGCCGCTGCAGCGCACGGCGATCCTTGCGGACAACGAGCGCAAGCGCCGGCTGATCGCACCGCTCATGGACGGTGATGCATGACCGCGCTCGGGCCGAAGAGCGAAGCCGCGCTGAGGGCGGCCATGGCGCGGCTGCTCGACGGCCGCCCCGAGCGTACCCGACGGCGCGCTGACAGTCTCAAACCTGGCGCGCGAGGCCGGCGTCAGCCGGGCGACGGCGAACCGCGCGGTCGATGTGCTCGCCGAGTTCCGTACCGCCGAAGCGCGCCGCCGGCAATCGTCGCCCCTGGTGCTCAAGGGACGCATCCGCGCACTCGAAGCGGAACTGCGCGCCGTGCGCGGGGCCGAGATGGCCGAGCTGCGGGCGCTCGCCCGCACGCTCGCGCAGCGTATCCAGGTGCTGACGTTGCAGGTCGCCGAGCGTGATGCCGTGATCGAGGGCCTGCGGGAGGAACTGGCCCGATCCGGCAACACGAGGGTCATTCCGTTGCGGCGCTCGCCCCAAGACGGCGCCGGCTGAGAGCCGCGTATCCACGCACCGGTCGGTCCGCGCTCCGCCGATCATGGCCGGTGCCTCCTGTGCTCGCCCGTCGAGGCAGGGCTCGGGTTGTGGCAGACGCTGCCGGCCCATCAACCCTGTTCCGCACCAGCACCGAGAACAGGGTGTGACGGGCCGGCTCGCCGCGTCTGCCCCTGCCGCCTCGCCCTCGACGGAGAGGGCGAGCACAGGAGGCACCCATGACCACCAATCGCAGCAGCCAAGCCCGGACTGGCAACGATGTCTACGAGCGCGTCACCAGCCAGATCATCGCCGCCATAGAGGCCGGCGCCGGCGAGTACCGGATGCCCTGGCATCATGACGGATCGGCCATCACCACGCCCGTCAACCTCGCCTCGCGCAAGGCCTATCGCGGCATCAACGTCATCGCGCTCTGGGCCGCGGCGCAAGCGGCGGGCTATTCCGTTGGCATCTGGGCCACCTACCGCCAATGGCAGGCGCTCGGCGCTCAGGTTCGCAAGGGCGAGCGCGGCCACCTGGTCGTGTTCTGGAAGATCTCCGGTCGCAACAGTGAGGCAGACGCTGAGGACGGCGACGAGGATCGCGACGAGCCCGCCCAGCGCATGTTCGCCCGCGGCTATACGGTCTTCAACTGCGCGCAGGTCGACGGTTACACGCCGCCCGAGATGCCGGTGCTGCCCGAGGCCGAACGGATCGCGCATGCCGAACGCTTCTGCGCCGCTCTCGGCATCGACATCCACCACGGCGGATCGCAGGCCTGTTACATCCCCTCCAGGGACCATGTGCAGATGCCCGACTTCGCCTGCTTCCGCGACGCCGTCGCCTACTACGCCGTGCTGCTTCACGAATGTGGGCACGCCTCGGGCGCCAGGCACCGCCTCGACCGCGATCTTTCCGGACGGTTCGGCTCGGCCGCTTACGCCATGGAGGAATGCACGGTCGAGCTCCTGAGCGCCATGATCTGCGCCGATCTCAATCTCAGCGTCGAGCCGCGGCCCGACCACGCCCGCTACATCGCCTCATGGCTCGAGGTGCTGCGCTCCGACAAGCGCGCCATCTTCACCGCTGCCAGCAAGGCACAGCAGATCGCCGACTGGATGCACGACCAGCAGGCCGAGACTCGTGAGCACGATGTCAGGGGCGCCGCATAGGCGCCCTTCAACTCGATCAGTTGACAGCCGATTCCTGGAACAGCGTCTCGATCAGCGGGCATTCCGGCCGCGTGCCGCCGGCGCATTGCGCGACCACGTCCTTCAGCACTCTTTCCATGCGCTTCAGATCGGCGATCTTCGCCCGCACGTCGTCGAGATGCGTCGCGGCGATAGTGCTTGCCTCGGCGCAAGGCCGGTCGCGCTCGTCGACGAGACGCAGCAGCTCACGGATCTCATCGAGCGAGAAGCCGAGCTCGCGCGCCCGCAAGACGAAGCGGAGCCGCCGCTCGTGCGCGGTGTCGTAGCTCCGATAGCCCGCCATCGTGCGTGGCGGCTCGGGCAAGAGCCCGACCTTCTCGTAATAGCGCACGGTCTCCAGATTGCTGCCCGTCCGCCGCGCGAGCTCGGCCCGCTGCAGGCCCTTCACGCCGGTGTGATCGCGCATCGCAAACTCCCTCTTGACCCTGTAGTTGCTACAGACCGCACATTAGCGCGCAGATAGGAATTCGGCAAGGAAGGCGAGGCCCGACATGAGTGTATTTCGACACGGAACGGCGGAGATTGCGCCGACTGCAGAGAACCTGGCGGCGGCACAGCGTGGCGAAGCCGGGCGGCAGCGCCTGGTTGCCGTCGGCGGTGTTCTCGGTGCGCTTGCCGCCTCGTCCTGCTGCATCATCCCGCTCATCCTATTCAGTCTCGGCATCGGCGGCGCCTGGATCGGCAACCTGACGGCGCTCGCGCCATACAAGCCATTCTTCGTCACGGGGACGGTAGGCGTCCTCGGCTACGGCTACTACCTCGTCTATTGGAAGCCGCGGCAAGCCTGCGCCGATGACGCCGCCTGCGCACGCCCGATCCCCAGCGGTCTCGTTCAGATTGCACTGTGGAGCGCAACGGTGCTCGTCGCAGCCGCCTTTGCCTTCGACTACGTCGCCCCGCTGCTGCTTGCCCCCTGATACCAGACCAAGAGGAGACCTGCCTGATGAACAAGCTTTTGAGCACGCTCACCCTGATCGGCGCCATCATGACGGCTTCGGCCGCCTTCGCCGCCGACCGCACGGTCACTTTCGCCGTCGACAACATGACCTGCGCTTCCTGCCCCTACATCGTGAAGACCTCGATGGCGGCGGTCCCCGGGGTCTCGGATGTGGTCGTCTCCTTCGAAGCCAAGACCGCGACCGTCACCTTCGAAGACACGAAGACGAACTCCGACGCCATCGCGGCTGCCAGCGCCAATGCCGGCTATCCCGCACACCCTCGACAACAGGGCAGCTGAGATGAACGACCGCGCCCTGGTCCGCACCGGCGCGGCGGGCGCCATAATCGCCGCGATCTGCTGCGCGACGCCCATTCTGGCCGTCCTTCTGCCGCTTGTCGGTCTGGGCGCATGGCTGGGCGGCGCGGATATAGTGGCGTTTTCGCTGCTCGCCGTCAGCCTGGGACTCATAGCGTGGGGCCTCTACCGCCGCCGCGCCGATGCGGCCAGCAGCGAGAGCAAGAACCACAGGGAAGTCTGAAGCCATGAACGATTGCTGTGCGTCCTCTTCTCGGAACAAGATTGCGGTATCCGCATCGGTGACCTTGCCGAACTATGAGGTGCGGCCGGGTGTGACGTTTCCCGACTGGTCGGTGGTCATATCGCCCGCGGTCAGAGATGCCCTTGCGGCCATGGCCGGCTCCGATCATGTGCTCAATCGCTGGAGCGGCTATGATGCGGCCGTCGACGCCGTTCGGGTGGCATTACTGCAGTTCTATGCGGAACACGGCCGAGCTCCACTCCCCAGCGCTCTTGCCGAGCGCGCCGGGGTGAGCGAGACGGCCATTTGGCCGCAGCTCGAAGAACTTCGCCGCCGCGACCTCGTCGTGCTCGACGGCGAGCGGATCGTCGGCGCTTATCCCTTCACTGACCAGGACACGGGTCATCAGGTCACGCTGGACGGGCGCGTTCTCAATGCCATGTGCGCGGTCGACGCGCTCGGCATCGGCGCCATGACCGGTCGCGACATTGCGATCGCCTCGCGCTGCCGCCATTGCGGTGCGCCGATCCGGATCACCACACGAGATCGCGGCCGTGTCGTAGCGCAGGTCGAACCGGTGACGGCCGTCATGTGGCTCAGCGTCCTCTACGAAGACGGGTGCGCGGCGAGTTCTCTGTGCACGGCAACCTCGTTCTTCTGCTCGGACGATCATCTTGCCGCGTGGCGTCAGGAGCATCCTGCAGACTCCCCGGGATTTCGGCTGTCGATCGAGGAAGGTCTGGAGGCCGGCTGCGCTCTGTTCGGGCCGAGCCTCGCCGGCCTCGATACAGCGCCACGCCCGCCGGTTGAGCCGACATTGGGAAGCACGGCAGTGACGGACCGCCCCGTCCGCAAGAACCGTGGCAATGGGGGTGCCTACGACCTCGTCGTGATTGGCGCCGGCTCGGCCGGGTTCTCGGCGGCGATCACGGCCGCCGACCAGGGCGCACAGGTGGCGCTCATCGGCAGCGGCACCATCGGCGGCACCTGCGTCAATATCGGCTGCGTGCCGTCAAAGGCCCTGATCCGCGCCGCCGAGACGCTACACAACGCCCGGGCTGCAACCCGCTTTGCCGGAATCACGGCGGAGGCCGAACTGATCGACTGGCGCGGAACCGTCCGCCAGAAGGACGCGCTGGTTTCCGAGCTGCGCCAGGCCAAGTATGTTGACCTGCTCCCCGCCTACAACGGCATCGCGTATCGCGACGGTCCGGCGCGCCTCGTTGACGGCGGTGTCGCAGTGAACGGCACACACCTTCCCGCCGGCAAGATCATCATCGCAACCGGCGCACGACCAGCGGTCCCGGCCATTCCCGGCATCGACACCGTGCCGTATTTGACCAGCACGACCGCGCTCGACCTCGAGGCGCTGCCGCGCTCGCTGCTCGTGATCGGCGGCGGCTATATCGGGGCGGAACTCGCCCAGATGTTTGCCCGTGCCGGCGTCAAGGTGACGCTCGTCTGTCGGTCCCGTCTGCTCCCCGACGCCGAGCCCGAGATCGGCGCGGCGCTGACCAAGTATTTCGAGGAGGAAGGGATCACTGTCGTCCCTGGCATCGCCTATCGTGCGATCCGCAAGACCGAGGGCGGAGTTTCGCTGACGGCTGGGCGCGACGGTCAGGACATGGCCATCGAAGTCGATCAGGTGCTGATCACCACCGGGCGCGCGCCCAACATCGAAGGCCTCGGGCTCGCCGAGCATGGCGTCGCCCTCTCGCCAAAAGGCGGCGTCATCGTCGATGACCGCATGCGCACGACCAAAGCCGGCGTCTATGCCGCCGGCGACGTCACCGGCCGCGACCAGTTCGTCTACATGGCCGCCTATGGCGCCAAGCTCGCCGCCAGGAACGCCCTCAACGGCGACAGCCTACGCTACGACAACAGCGCCATGCCCGCCGTCGTGTTCACCGACCCGCAGGTTGCGAGCGTCGGACTAACCGAGGCCGCGGCGCGGACGGCTGGCCATGCCGTTCGCGTCTCGACGATCGGGCTCGACCAGGTGCCGCGTGCGCTCGCCGCCCGCGACACCCGCGGCCTCATCAAACTCGTGGCCGATGCCGCCGGCGGTCGGCTACTCGGCGCGCACATTCTCGCACCCGAAGGCGCCGACAGCATCCAGACCGCCGCTTTGGCGATCCGGCAGGGCCTCACCGTCGATGACCTCGCCGATACGATCTTTCCGTACCTCACCACGGTCGAGGGCCTCAAGCTCGCGGCCCTGTCCTTTAGCAAGGACGTCGCCAAGCTGTCTTGCTGCGCCGGCTGAGCAGCCGTCAGGACCTCTGCGCGCTACACGAATCTGTCTCACGGGGCCGAGATCGATCGGACCCTGCGGTTTTCAGGCAAACGACGCCGCAAAATCCGACTGAGACAGCTTGACTGTTCAGATAACGCGCCGAACAGGTCAAGACGCTGGAGATCGAAAACGGCCGCGTGGAGTTGCGCGCGGTGACAGGTCCTGACTATGGGCGGATTTTCGACCACGAACTGGTGGAGGCCGTTCAGAAGATCGCAGGCAACGGCACCGGCGACACGCGCTGGAAAGTTCCCGGCTTAGGTCATTTTGCAACTGTATTCTTGAGTGCTGACACCTCCTGCGCAGCGAGGGCCTGATCATGGCGGCTCAAGATCGGGCAGATGTATACCCGCGTCACGGCGGAGATCATCGCGGCAATCGAGGGAGGTGCAGGCGAGTGGCACCCGCCGTGGTTCCACGACGGTACGAGCGCTGCACGGCCAACCAATATTTCGTCTGGCAAGCGTTACCGCGGCATCAATACGGTGGCGCTTTGGGTCGCAGCCATGGCCGCAGGTTACGGCGACGGTCTATGGGGGACCTACCGCCAATGGCAGGACGCCGGCGCGCAGGTGCGCAAGGGAGAGCATTCGACCACTGTGGTGCTGTGGAAGCAGATCGCTTCCTCCGAGCCGGCTGATGACGATGACGACGATGATGAAGGTGGCCGCCGCCGGATGTTCGCCCGGGCATTTTCGGTGTTCAATGTCGCTCAGGTGGACGGATACGAGCGCCCGCCGACGGACACGCTGCCGGAGAACGAGCGTCTCGCGCACGCAGAGGCGTTCATCGCCAACCTCGACATCAAGACCGTGTTCGGCGGATCGGAAGCTTACTATCTTCCGTCTTCGGACACGGTGTTCATGCCGGACTTCGCCTCCTTCCGCGATGCCGCGTCGTTCTATGGCGTCTTGCTGCATGAATGCGGGCACGCCTCGGGGTCGAAGAAGCGGCTTGATCGCGATCTCTCGGGCCGGTTTGGCTCCGCTGCCTATGCCGCGGAGGAATGCTGCGTCGAGATTCTCAGCGGGTTTGTCCTTGCCGATCTCGGGATCGCCCACCATCCGCGTCCCGATCATGCGGCCTATGTTGCCTCGTGGATCAAGGTGTTGAAGGACGATTCCCGCGCCATCTTCACGGCCGCGAGCAAGGCGCAACAAGCCGCCGATTGGATGCACGCGCAGCAATCCGCTCGGCATGAACAGGCCGCTTGATCAACGGTTGCGGGTGTTCGGCTCCGTCCCGTGCAGATGCACGGGAGACCGCAGCGCCCGCAATTCCGCATCGAGCTTCGCGGCTCTTTTTTCGGCGCGCGCAGTTGCCTGTTCGGCGTCCTGCGCGCGCCGAAGCAACATCGCATTCTCGGTTGCCAGACCGCGAACCTGCTCCCTCAACTCGGTAGCGACGGCGCGCCAATCGGTTTCCGGCGCTTCTTTCGATGCCACTGCAGCGTCGATCCGATGCGAAGCCGCCTGCAGCAACTCCGCAACGACGTCGCGATGATTGACGTAGATTGCATTGCGCCCGACGCCCGCTTCACGCGCAAGTGCGGCGACCGACAGCTTCGCGCCTCGCTCCTGCGCCAACAACAACCGAGCAAGCGCCGCGCGCAGGCGCTGGGCAGTAGCATAACGGCGCTTTTGCTGGGGCGTGATGCCCGTTTTTTCACCGGACACCCCCGCTCTCCCCATCCAGCCCCCGGAGGATTCGATCGCATTCGAGGATGCGCTCTTGAGCGAGCTTACGGCTTTCACGATCGAGGGCAGGATGCTCAAGCAACTGAGCATTGCGCACCTTCCGATCCTCCCAAACCGCTCTATGGCGCTCGCTGACCGCAAAATTGGCGCAGCGGGCGCATGCGCTCTGTGTGCGGAACACTGCATTCGGTCCGTGGTCATCGCCCTGGCAAGCTGAATGCTCACGACGATAGAGGCAGTAACCCCAGTCGCAGACGCCAAGCACCATTCCGCTGTCTTTCAGGACGAAGTCTATATATTCGCCGAGATCGCCATCGTGTGTGCGGCCCCGGAACGGCGACCGTGACGCGATCATGCGCCCGGCATGGCCCGACAGATTTGACGCCGTCAGAAGGTCCTCGAGCGCTGCCCGTGTTTCCCTCAGGATTTCGTCGTTGATCAATTCGGCGAGCTCGAAGTCTGTGCCCACATAGGCGGTATCGGTCATCACCCGGCTCACGTGTCCGAGATGCTCCTGGAAGGCATGAAGGCCTGTCCTGTCGCGCTTGCCGATGAAGCGCGCGAACGTCTTCCGTCCCTGATGCGCGTTCAGGTGCCAAGGTCTTCCTTGATGAAGAGGAAGGTCGAGCATTGTTCGGAAGCTGCTGTTCAGCCGGCCGCCGAAGGCTCCACTGTGTGGGATGCCGATCGGCTGTCGCAGCAGCGCTGGATCCCGCGTCAGCATCCACAAATTGCGTGTCCCAAGCTTCTTGCGGATGGGTGCCGACAACCGCTCCAGTACGTCGACGACACGGACCACGGGTTTGGATGCGATCCAACGATGAGGCTGGCCACCGTCGCCCGTCGCCATCTTGTAAATCCGTCCATGCAGATAGGTGACCTCCTGGCCATCCGGGCCGACATGTCGCTCGATGCATCCGGCCTCGAGCCCGAGGATTTCCGAGACGCGCGCTCCGACGAGCCAGGCGATCACCACAAAGCAGGCATCGTAGATGCGATCGATCAGCTTATGGATGTCTTTCAACTGCACGACTGGCGCGTGCCATGGGCTGTCCTCGTTCGGCAAGGTCGAGAAGGAGAAGTCATCGAGCATTCGACGAGCCTCCGCTTCTCTCGCCGGCGTCGGCCTGCCATCAAGCCGGTAGGCATAAGCAACCGCGGCCCGATCGCGGAGCGCGATCACATCGTCGGCTGGCGCGCCGATGAGCCGGAGGGCGCCGCCGATCAGCGCCGTTGCAACCGCATCTGGCGTATAGGGGAAGCCTCGCCCCTGTCGATCGAGGCGGGGAAGTCGGGGGCCGTATTCATCCAGGAATCTGCGAAGATCATCGGGAACGCCGTCGACCAGTTTCTCACGTTGAGAATGGAGGCGCGCCAGCGTCGACAGATACCCGGCTCGGGTTCCAAGCGACAGCGCTTCGCCTTTTCGTCCCGGTCGTTCCGTCAGCGTGGTCATGAATCGGGCCGCAGCATAGGCATCAAGCTGATTGAATCGGTCATAGTCTTCGCTGACCATCCAGCAGACCAGAACACGCATCTGGTGGAAGATCGAGATGAGGGAACTGGGTCCGAGCCTTCGCTTGCCTGTCGGCGGGTCTGTTCTGAGCGACCACAGGAAGCATTTGACGGTCTCGCGCAACACCGTCCATGTCGGGTCGGTGAACCGGCTGCCATCGAGAAGCTCGAACGTCCAGTCGATCGTCCGGCTAGTGTCGGTTACACCGGGTCGGGTAAGATCGAAGCGCCATATGTCGTCATTCCAGGTCGAGGTCGAGGAGATTGCCTGAGGCAGTGCGGGAGCATTTCGTTTGCTCGGTGCAGCCAGCGCCATAGTTTCACTCCAGTGTCGGCAAGGCGGGCAGCGAGGCCATCAGCGCGCGCGCTTCGCCGTGGAGTTCGACAGGGAAGTCCGGCAAAATACTCTCGACCAGAAGATCGTGGCTGGGCTTGTAGATCAGTGCCCACCTTTGCCGGTCGAGGCGTGTGCGGGCCTTCTCCAGTTGTTCTATCGCCAGAAGGATGCGCGCCAGATGCGTTGCATCGATCGGCACCACCAGGCCCGGACAGGACAGGCAGCCGCCGAAGTGAGGACAGAGCTTTTCGCCACCTGCCGTCGGATCGGTACAGCGATGGCCGAACATCTCCGCGGCAAGGGCCGACGGTGACGAACATTGCCTGGCTTCACCGGGAGGTTCAAGGATCCAGGACATCATCATAGTCTGCAACCTGGCGATGGTTCCATGCTGGAGCGCGCGGCTTTGATCTCCCCTGATATAGCGATCGGTGAGTTCCGGGCTGGCATGATTGAGCACGCTCTGCGCCGCGCGCACGTCGCCGCCCGATGCTCGATAGTGCTCGATGGCGACGCTGCCCCGGAACATCCTCGTGTGGAAGCGCGGCAACGCCGTTCGCAATTGGTCGGGATGTTCGGCATTCCATGCATAGATACGCCGGTTTGCCCGCTCGATGAATCGAGCCATGGCGCCTTCGAGGGTCGTGCGCTGGATGACGCCGACGTCCCGGCCCGGCCTGCGCATCAGGAACAGCCGATCCTTTTCACTCGCAGGTGCGCGCCCCGCCAGTGACGCGGTCATTTTCAGCACCTTGTCGATGAGATTGGGTGCCGCATAGCGCCGCCGGCGATCGAAGGATCGGCGCTGCGCGCGTTTGAACAGGTGTCCGGCGCGGCCCTTCTGCCAGTCGATCATCGTCCGATGTTCGATCAGCGGATGAGGCTCGATGCAATCGCGGTCGATAAGCCGGAGCGCCTCGGCGTTTCCCGCCGTCTGGATCGCAATGGCGATGAAGAAGGAGGCCAGGCAGTCTGGCGTTACGTGAAGATGGCGTTCGAACCTGTCGTGTCCACCATGAAGGTATAACCTTCGACCGAGCCGATCTGGCAAGGCACGACGCGATGGCATCACGCCGTGCCCGAGGCGATGGAATTCCCGCAACATTGCTTCAAAGCCGTCCGGATCGTCGCTCCTTGCCGGAGCCGCAAGCAGTCGCTGTCCTTCCTCAAAGAGTGCCCAGGCATCGTCGATCTCTTCATAGCAGGACCGCAGGATAGCCTTGAGCTGCGAGCCGGACAGCCGGCCGCCTTCCTTCGGCGCATGCCTGCCGGGAAACGGATTGAAGGGGAAGGATGGGCGTGCCGGCAGCAGATCCGGCCGTCGTCTCGCCATCCACTCGGTCAGAAGCTTGACCGGCTGATAGCGATTGTGACGCAGACCCGGAGCACAGGGTTTGCCGGTTCGGGAAGACAAGGCGTCCAGCCATAAGATGTATCGGCCGAACAATTCGGTCGTCAAATCAGCCGGTGCCTGAACACTGCCGCTATCGGCGAGAAAGCGGGCAAAGAACTTCAGTGCGTTCCAGCACTGGTGACGCGTGGCGGGTGACGACGCCGCATGATGTCCCCGGAACGCCTCGGCATAGGGAGCAACAAGCTCGGCCGGGAGATTGAGTTGCCCGAGGTCGAACCGCTGCACCGGCTCGCCCCACGCATCCCGGAACAGCATGACCGACCCACCTTCAATCGAGACCGTGGGTTGGGCCTCATCCGATAGCCGACGGTCGATGCGACGGCGGTCAGTACGCATCGTCGATCACGCGTCCGTAGAGATACTCGATCGTTTCGGCGATCTCGTCTCCATGCAATTCGACACAGCGCAGATAGATCGCCGTCGTCTCGATCGACGCATGACCAAGCAGGACCTGGAGGACCTTGAGGGGATTGATGTCGGGATTGCGTTGCGCTTCCGCCTGTAGCCGCACCAGCATGACCGTCGCGAAGGTGTGTCGCAGCCAATGGGCAGACCCGTCCAACCCCGCCGCGGCAAAGCCGCGCGCGAACGCGGCCGACAACCGGGCTTTGGTGATTGGCGCGCCACGTCTGTTGAGGAACAGCGTATTCGGCGGCGCGTAACTCGAATCTCGTCGCCGCAGCCGCGTTATGAGCCCCGCGCGATCTTCTCCGATATACCAGTTGGTGCGGTCGATGAGCCTCAGCGGCGGATAGACCGTGCGCCTTCGGCTGCCCTTCGTGACAGTGAGCGGGATTCCCACCAGCGGGTGATCTTCCATGTGCAGCCTGTCGCTGCGCGGCACCTGATCCACCGTGAGCGCACATAGCTCCATCCGTCGCATGCCACTGGTCACCGCCCACTCCGCGATCAGCCGATAGGGCATGTCGAGGGCGGCCAGCAGCCGGTGAAGATCGCGGACGCGCAGCGGCCGAGGCAAGGTTTCATATTCCGCGACCGTCAGTATGTTTCCCAGCGCAGGCTTGCCCGCCGCGTGCGCAAGGAAGCCCTTTGAGGCGGCTCTGATCGGCGGTGCGTCCCGATAGCTGAACGGGAGTTCGTCGATCATCTTGCGGCGATGCGCCCAGGCGTAGAAGCGGCAGACCGACCGGACCCGGTCATTGATGGTCGAGCGGGCATACGGCCTTCCCGTATACGGGCTCGGCGTCTCAAGCATCCTGTTTCGATAGGCCATGATGGTGCCTTCATCGACCGTGTCCCAGGACAGCTCCGATTGTTCGAGCGTGTCGAACCAGTCGTAAAGATGCTCGCCATAGGTTCGGACCGTTTCCAGCGAGTGCGCCCGCAACTCAGCCTGCTCAATCAGATAGGCGAAGGCGGGTTCGATGATCTGCATCTGATTGGAAAGGAGGAGGGGAAACTCGGCCGGGATTGGAGGATAGCCAGGCGCGGCACGAACGATCATTGCCATGGCATGCCTCCAAAGGGGTCTGGATCGAGGCCGCGCCGGGAAATCCGCTCCGGGCTTCGGCTACGCCTCCGCCCTGCGCGGATCTCCCGGCGCAATGCTGACTGGAGGCACGCTGATGCTCCCTTGAGGGCGCCTGCGCTACCGTCTCATACAAGACTATCAGGACAGTTCCGTGACGTGATCTATCCCGGAGTGCTCGACTGGTCC
Organism: Mesorhizobium sp. J428; assembly: GCF_024699925.1. NCBI lineage: Bacteria > Pseudomonadati > Pseudomonadota > Alphaproteobacteria > Hyphomicrobiales > Phyllobacteriaceae > Mesorhizobium > Mesorhizobium sp. J428. The sequence continues at coordinate 159,737 of NZ_JAJOMX010000005.1, read as the reverse complement.
ACGGGCGTCTACAATCCCAATGTCGCTGTCTCGCAGGATACGACGACGCTCTATGCGTCTGATCGCGATGTTTTCATCTTCCTTGTCGACGATCTGAATCCGATCGAAGCAGGCCAGCTGCCCAATGGTGATCCCGATCTCTTCTTCAGGGGATTCTATTGCTGGAACTCGGAAGTCGGGGCGCGAACCCTCGGCATCGCAAGCTTCTACCTGCGCGCAGTGTGCCAGAATCGCAATCTGTGGGGGGTCGAGGATTTTGAGGAAATCACCATCCGGCATTCCAAGTGCGCTGCGTCTCGCTTCGCTCTCGAGGCCGAACCGGCGCTGATCCGGTTCGCTGAATCCTCGCCCATGCCATTCATCAACGGGATCAAGTCGGCGCGGGAACAAATTGTCGCGCGCGACGATGATGACCGGACCACCTTTCTGCGCAAGCGAGGATTCTCAAGGGCCGAGACCACGAAGATCATCGACGCTGTACTCGCCGAAGAGGGCCACCCGCCTGCCTCCATCTTCGATTTCGTTCAGGGCATCACCCAGGTTGCGCGCGACAAACACCACCAGGATGTGCGGCTCGACATGGAGCAAAAGGCAAAAAAGCTTCTCGACATCGTTCATTGACCTCCCATCGGCCTTGCGCCTCGCCGGCTCTCAGACCGGCAAGGTCCGTGCGAGGCCGGGAGGCAGAGGGCGGAGGGGAGGTTTTGCGATGGGTTTGGAGGTTCGGGGAGAGGCCCCGGACCGCCCGTCATGGAGACCCTGACCATGGCAAAGAGCGCCATTCAGAAGATCGCAATGAACCCCTCGGAGAACATCGCCTACGACAAGCTGGTGCTGTCGCAGGAGAATGTTCGCCGGGTGAAGGACGGCCTCACCATCGAGCAGCTCGCCGAGGACATTGGTCGACGCAAGCTCCTGCAGAGCCTGAACGTCCGTCCCGTGCTCGACGGCGACGGCGAGGAAACCGGCTCCTTCGAAGTGCCAGCGGGCGGCCGCCGCTATCTCGCGTTGGGCATTCTCGTCAAGCAGAAGCGTCTGGCGAAGAACGAGCCCATCCCCTGCATCGTCAACCGTAGCGGAGCAACCTCGGCCCAAGAGGATTCGCTTGCCGAAAACGTGCATCGCGAGAACCTGCATCCGCTCGACCAGTTTCGCGCGTTCAAGGCGCTGAAAGAGCAGGGCCTCGACGTTGAGGAGATCGCCGCACGCTTCTTTGTGTCGGCCGCGACCGTCAAGCAGCGGCTGAGGCTCGCCTCGGTTTCGCCAACGCTGCTCGAGCTCTACGAACGGGATGAGATCCGGCTCGAGCAGATCATGGCGTTCTCGATCTCCCACGACCATGCCCGCCAGAAGCAGGTCTGGGAGCGCATCAACAACAACCCGAATATGCGGGAGCCCTATTACATCAGGCGCCTGCTGACGGAGACCACGGTGCGTGCCGACGATCGCCGCGCAGTCTATGTGGGCGCCGAAGCTTACGAGGCTGCCGGCGGCGTCATCCTGCGTGACCTGTTCGAGCAGGATGGTGGCGGCTGGTTCCAGGATGCAGCGCTCCTCGAGCAGTTGGTCTTCGACAGGCTGAAGATCGCCGCGGAGGCCGTTCGCGCCGACGGCTGGAAGTGGGTCGAGGCGGCGATCAGCTTTCCCTATGGCCACACCTCCGGCATGCGGCGTCTCTACGCCGAGCCGGCGGAGATGAGCGCCGAGGAGATCGCCCGCTACGATGCGGTGAAGGCCGAGTATGATGCGCTCGACGCGAAGTATGCGGAGATGGAGGACGCCGACCAGGACATCGAGGACAAGCTCGATCAGCTCGGCGGCGAACTCGACGCGTTCAGCGATCGTCCCCAGGTCTACGATCCGGCGCAGAAGGCCATCGCCGGCGCGTTTCTGACCCTCGGTGCCAATGGCCAGCTTCAGGTTGAAGCCGGCTTTGTCCGTCCCGAGGATGAGCCGCGCGCCGAAGTCGACTACGAAGAGGAGGCTGACAGCGAGGATCGCGACGTGTCGCAGCCCGACGAGGACGGCGCTGGCGTCGTCGTCAACGGTCGGCACACGAACGGCGGATCCGATACGCCGGAGGAACCCGAGGACGAAGGCATCAAGCCGCTGCCCGAACGGCTCGTTTTCGATCTCACCGCGCAGAAGACGCTTGCGCTGCGCAACGCATTGGCAAGTGACGTCGACATCGCCTTCGTCACGGTCCTGCACGCGCTCGTGCTGCAGGTGTTCTACCGGTTCGCCAAGGACAGCTGCCTCGAGATCAGCATGGTGAGCAACAGCTTCGGCCAAGTCCAGGGTCTCGCCGAGACTCCCTGGGCGAAGGAGATCGCCGAGCGGCACGAGGCCTGGGACAGGGATATGCCAGACAGCGACAAGCTGTGGGAATTCTTGCTCGGTCTCGACGAGGCGAGCCGCGAGGCGCTGTTCGCGCACTGCGCTTCGCTCTCGCTCAACGCCGTGGTCGAGCCCTGGAACAAGCGGCCGGGCGCGCTTGCTCATGCCGATGAGCTGGCCGCCACGCTCGGCTTCGACATGGTCGAGGCTGGCTGGTCGCCCACATTGGACAACTATCTCGGCCGCGTCACCAAGGCCCGGATCGTTCAGGCAGTCCGTGAAGCACGTGGCGAGGACTCCGCGCAGCTGATCGACCATATGAAGAAGGACTTGATGGCACGTGAGGCCGCTCGTCTTCTCGAGGGGTCGAACTGGCTGCCCGAGCCGCTGCGCCTTGGCGGCGACGCCGCGGTTAGTGAAGCCGTCGAAGTCGTCACCGGCGATGTGACGGACGAGACGGCTGTCGACGGCGATGCCGCCGAGCTTCCGGCCTTCCTCGCCGACGATACCGGCATGTCCTCCGATGAACCGGTGACCGTCCCCGGCGAGGAACCCGACCACCTCCAGGCCGCCGAATAATCGGCCTCCCGCTCCGCACCGGGCCCGGCATCTCCCCCGGGCCCTATTTGTTTTCCGACATGGAGAGATCCGCATGTCCGCACATATCGTCTACGATTCCGCCCCGTTGGGGAGCGTCATCCGCTACTTCGACGGCACCCCGAAACCGCCAGCCCGGTTCACGAGGAAGGTCGCCGACTGGGAAAGGCGCAACGGCACCGGCCGACTGGTCAAGAAGGAGCCGCCGCAGTCGCGGGCGACCTACAGCTCTCCGGCTTGCTTCACCTTGCATGAAGGCGATTTCGGGCAGGGCGGCATCATCGTCGTTTCGGTCCGGCGCACCTGGTCCGTGGAGAGCGACCTGCGCTTCGAGATCGTCGAGCGTCCCAAAATCGGCACGGCCCGCGTTCTACAGGACTTCGGCGACAGCCCGGAACTCCTGCATCTCGCCAGGGATCGCGAGGCGGCCGAACGCTGGCTCGCCGCCAATCCGTACAGTCGGGCCTATCTCGAAGAGGTCACAGCCGATGAGGTCGGAGCCGACGTCGTCGAGGGCCGCACGGCCGCCTGACCGTTTCACCGCATAGAGCAACCGAGAGCAGGCCCGGCATCGCGCAAGCGATCGCCGGGCCTGTTCCGTTTTATGGAGATCGACATGTTCGACTGGAACAGAAGCTGCTCCTACGACGAGCAACAGAAGAGACGTTTTCACACGGTAGCCCGCTCGCGGCTGAAGAAGCTTGCCGCCGAACTTGCCTTGCCGCCGGGCAGCTTTGACCTTCGCTCGAACAGAGCGGGTATCGCCGTCTCCGGCGAAATCACCCTGCACCATGACCGGGCATATATTCAGGTCGGGCAGTTCGGAATGTCCTCGGGTCATGGCATCCTGATCCGGACCTGCAAGGGCCGAAAGGACTATACCAGCGGGGCCAACCACTTCGTCGCACTCGGCATGCTCGACGACATTCCGGCACTCGCCGCGGCTGTCCGCGCCATCACCGGCGTGGGCCGAGACGGTGCGCTTCCGGCCAGACAGTACGCGGCCTGAATCTGGCCGACGAGGACGACAGCCGGCGCCGTCAACGCCCACGGTCATCCGCGCTATCCGCATCTCGATCACCATCCCATTCATCCCGAGCCCGGCCATCGCGCCGGGCTCCTTCGTTCCAGGTCACGCCGCACGCGTCGACCTGCGCTCAGGAGAACCTCCATGACCTCACCCCCACCGTTCCGCAAGGTGTTCGACGGCGTCGCAACGCGCGAGCAGATGTTCCAGCTTTTCAACCGGCATAAGGACACTCCTGGTGTCGATCCAATTTCCGGCACGCCCTATACGGGCGAATATTTCGAGATTGCCGCCGAGCAATACCACTTCATGCTCGCTCTCCTGCCGCCGCTTTTCATGCGCACGGGCATGTTCGGCATGTCCGAATTCAAGGCCGGCAATGTCACAAGCGTGTTTTGCGCGATGAGGATCCGCGGTCGCGAACGGTGGTTCCACGGCTTCTGCGACCTCTCCGACAAACGCAGTCCGGACACCATGCGCGCGGCCATCATCGCCCACGAGACGGGCGCCGTCGACAGCATGACGCGCGAGGAAAAGCTCGAGGCGATCTGGTCCGCCACCAATGCCGACTTCAGGGGCATCGCCGGCGAGGCAAACCCGGACGCCTGGCTCGTCGAACATCACAGCAAGCGGACCATCCTTGTTCACGCCGTCGGGCAGGGCACCACCCTCAAGCTCCTGGAGGATCTCTCCGACGAAGAGATAGACAGCCGAATGCAGAACGTCCGCGCACGGTCGAGGAGGGGAGGGGCGAGCGATGCGGAGCCATCATAAGCAGTCCCCGACCGCCAAACACATCTGGGAGGCGCACTCGACCTATACCGCCAGACTAGGTGTTCCCGATCGCCGCCGTTACCGGCGCACGCCGCCGGGCTGCCCAACCGTCGGCGATCTGGTCAGGCCCGGCGACACGGTCTCGACCTTCTACAGCACCGGCGGCGTCGTGATCGACGTGAAGGAACACTACGCCGCGCCGAATGGCGAAACGCTATCGCATTTCACCATCTTCTATGTCCGCCCGATCGCGCGGCGAAATTACCGCGATGCCGATCGTCACTGGATCAACGACTGTGTCACCGTCGGCGACCATATCCTGATGCTGTTCGAGGCGAATTCAGACGAGGTATTCGTCGTTGACCGAATCCGACCGGCCGACACCCAGCCGTCCAGAACCATACAAATCACATAGGCACCTCGACGCCGAAAGGTCGGCGAGCGCCGGCGTGTGCTCCATCGCTCCCCGCCGGCAGGCCGAGTTCGATATCCGGTTCGAACAGCAGCAAAAGGCCGACGCTGGCACCGATCTCGAAAATCGCTCCCACAGCCATGCTGTGCGCTCCGCAACAGACTACCGTGGGTGAGAAAACCGCCATGTCACAGACGAAGAGCTTTTGGCAGTCGACGTTTCCAGCGCTGCCCACGGGGCAACGTTGGTTCGTCGCGCCCTCCGACACGTTTTCGAGGCGACCGCGCAGGCTCGTCGACAGCGCCTTCCGTCGCGACCTCAGCCGGATGCGGTTCGGCAAGGTTTGCATCGGCAACGGCATGTGCATCACCGTCTTCCGACTGAGTATCGATTGAGGTGGCGGTACCGGTCGCGCGGTCAATCTCGACGGCCGGATCGGGATCGTTCCCGACCGGCTCAGAGGTCAACGCGGTAACGGGCGACGGGTCTGCCGCTAAAGCCGAAAGATCCAGATCGCCCCAGATCGATCGCGGTTTTGCCGGACTGCCACGCTTCTTCTTCACTTCCACGACGAAAGGTCGCGTGGGTCGTTTCATAAACGCGTTCCCTTGTGAGAATCGATCCAGCTGCGGGATCCAGTCGTCATCTACTTCGGTCACGCACAGCGGTCCACCATTCCCACCGCAGCCGCGACCTCGAGCCGCTCGGTAGTCTGCAGCTTTCCTATCGAACAGCCTTTCGCCACATCTCGCTTCTCGTCGCAAGAGGAAGAGCGGGGCCGGAAGGAGCGCGGCCCGGCCGGGGCACAGAGAGTGCCGGCGGGGCAGACACTCTCTCTCGCGAAGGACATCTCCATGAACATTGTTTCGGGCCCATTGGCCGTCGCCCGGACGGCCGCTCCCCTTGCCGCACCAGCATCCGACGCCATCGACACCGCCCAGGCGTTTCACCGGGCGGCAGTGTCGCTCTTGCCCTTTCTCGAACAGGGCAAAGCCATCACCACCGCGGCATTACGCACGGCCATGACCGACAGCTTCGGCGGCACCGACGCACAAGGTTTCTGGGTCTGGAAAGACGCCTATGAGGCGCTCGAAGCCGCCCAGGTTCTGTTTCTGCGCCGCTTCGGACCGACGATCCTGTCTCGGTCCGCCACGCCGCAGGCGACACTGGGGATGATGAGGCGTATCGCCGAACTTGTTCCCACCCACACGCGCCGCTCGGACGAGAGCCAGGCCATGCAGCAGCTGTCGACGCCCCTGCTGCTCTCCTTCGTCACCGCGCACGCAGCCGCGATCTCCTCTTCGGACATCGTTCTCGAACCCTCGGCCGGCACAGGCCTTCTCGCCGTCCATTCTGAGATCGCCCGAGCCTCGATCGCCCTCAACGAGCTTGCCGCGACGCGCGCCGATCTGCTCGGCCTGCTGTTTCCGCGTGCCCCCGTTTCCCGGCACGACGCAGCCCATATCGACGATCATCTCGATGCGGCGGTGCAGCCCTCCGTCGTCCTTATGAACCCGCCCTTTACCGTCGGAGCCTATGTCGACGGCCATGTCGCCGATGCGGCATGGCGGCACCTGTCCTCCGCATTCGCCCGGCTGCGCGCCCGCGGGCGACTTGTCGCCATCACCGGCACCGGGCTCTCGCCGGAGAATCCCAAATGGCGGCCTGCCTTCGAGGGGCTCCAGCAGCAGGGCAGGATCATCTTCACAGCCGCGATCGATGGCCGTGTTTATGCCCGCCATGGCACCACGGCCGAAACCCGCCTGACGATCATCGACAAGGTGCCCGCGGCAGACCCGTCCGGATTCGTTGCGTCGCCGGGCAAGGCCTTAGACGTTGAAACGCTGCTGTCGTGGGTATCCGCCCTTCCGCCCCGCGCACCGGGCGGCTTTCCGGACTCGATCGGTGCCCTATCGAGCGACATCCTGCGCCATGCCGCCATTCAGATGGCCGCGCGATCCGCGCCGGGAGCCGCACCCGTCGCAGTTGCGGCGTCCGTTGCGAAGACCACCCGGCCGGCCCGTCCGGTTGCCCGGGCGAAGCCCACCCGACCGGTCGTGCCAGACGCCACGCCTGCCGATCCGCTTGCCTATGAACTGCGCGACTGGATGCCGGAGGAGGGCGGCCGGCTCACTGACACGATCTACGAGCCCTACGCGCTCCAGTCGATCCACATCGCGCGCGCCAAACCGCATCCGACAGCCCTCGTTCAGTCAGCCGCCATGGCTGCGGTCGCGCCGCCGAAGCCGTCCTACCGGCCCCTCCTGCCGGATGCGATCGTCGACGAGGGCAAGCTGTCCGACGCCCAGATCGAAAGTGTGATCTATGCCGGTGAGGCGCATTCCGGTCACCTCTCCGGCACGTGGACGGTCGACGAAACCTGCGATGTCGTCTCGGCCGCCCCCGAAGGCGCCGAGAACGCCGTCCGCTTCCGCCGTGGATGGTTTTTGGGCGATGGAACCGGCTGCGGCAAGGGACGACAGGTTGCCGGAATAATTCTCGACAACTGGCTGCAAGGCCGTCGCCGCGCGATCTGGATTTCCAAATCGGACAAGCTTCTGGAAGACGCCCAGCGCGACTGGGCAGCGCTCGGACAGGAGCGCCTTCTCGTCCAGCCTCTCTCGCGCTATCGGCAGGGCACACCGATCCGCCTTGCCGAAGGCATCCTGTTCACAACCTACGCCACACTCCGCTCGCAGGAGCGCGACGGCAAGAAATCCCGCATCGCCCAGATCATCGACTGGGTCGGAAAGGACTTCGGTGGCGTGGTGGTGTTTGATGAAGCCCACGCTATGGCCAATGCCGCCGGCGGCAAGAGCGAGCGCGGTGAAGTGGCTCCCTCACAACAAGGCAGGGCGGGCTTGCGCCTGCAGCATGCGCTGCCCGACGCCCGCATCGTCTATGTCTCGGCAACAGGGGCGACCGCCGTCGAGAACCTTGCCTATGCGCAGCGCCTCGGCATCTGGGGTAGCGAGGATTTTCCGTTCGCCAACCGTGCCGAGTTCGTCGCGGCGATCGAGGACGGCGGGGTGGCGGCGATGGAAGTGCTCGCGCGCGACCTCAAGTCGCTCGGGCTCTACACGTCGCGCTCGCTCTCCTATGACGGCGTCGAATACGACCTGCTCGAGCACGAACTGACCGACGAGCAGATCCGTATCTACAATGCCTATGCGGACGCCTTCCAGGTCATTCATAACAACCTGACCGCGGCGCTCGAAGCAACGAACATCACAAGCGATGCCGGCACGCTGAACCGCAACGCCAAGGCCGCAGCGCGCTCGGCCTTCGAGAGCACCAAGCAGCGCTTCTTCAATCACCTCATCACCTCGATGATGACGCCGACGCTGATCGGCGCGATCGAGAAGGACCGGGCCGATGGCCATTCCGCGGTGGTGCAGATCGTCTCGACTGGCGAGGCGCTGATGGAACGGCGGTTGGCGGAAATCCCGACCGAGGAATGGTCCGATCTCCATGTCGATGTGACGCCACGCGAATACGTCGGCGGGTATTTGATGCACTCGTTCCCGACGCAACTGTTCGAGGAATATTCGGACGCCGAGGGCAATGTTTATTCGCGGCCCGTGCATGACGCCGATGGCAATCCGGTGCAGTGCCGGGAGGCGGTGCGCCGGCGTGACGAAATGATCGAAAGGCTGGCCTCGCTGCCGCCAGTCGGCAGCGCGCTCGATCAGATCATCCATCATTTCGGCACCGACACCGTTGCCGAGGTGACCGGGCGCTCGCGCCGTACCGTCAGGAAGACCGGCCGCGACGGCATCGACCGGCTCGCCGTCGAGAACCGTCCGGGTTCGGCCAATCTCGCCGAGACCCAGAGCTTCATGGATGACGACAAAAGCGTGCTGATCTTTTCCGACGCCGGCGGCACTGGTCGCTCCTATCACGCCGATCTTGGGGCCAGGAACCAGAGGCTGCGCAAGCACTATCTGTTGGAAGCCGGCTGGCGCGCCGACAATGCGATCCAGGGTCTCGGACGGACCCATCGCACCAACCAGGCGCAGTCGCCTCTGTTCCGGCCGATGGCCGCCAATGTGAAGGCGGGCAAGCGCTTCCTGTCGACCATCGCACGACGGCTCGACACGTTGGGCGCGATTACGCGCGGCCAGCGCCAGACCGGCGGCGCAGGGCTGTTCCGGTCCGAGGACAATCTGGAAAGCCCCTATGCCCGCGCCGCACTACGCCAGTTCTACTGGCTGCTGCACCACGGCAAGATCGAGGGCTGCTCGCTCACGAGTTTCGAGACAGTCACCGGCCTGTCGCTGACCACGGACGAGGGCGGTTTGCGCGACGAGCTGCCGCCGATCACGACCTGGCTCAACCGGCTGCTGGCCCTGCGTATCGAAACCCAGAATCTGCTCTTCGAAGTGTTCGAGCAGTTGATGGCGGCGAAGGTTGAGGGCGCCATTGCCGCCGGCGCCTACGACAAGGGGCTGGAGACGATCACGGCGGAAAGCATCGTCGTCACCGACCGCAGGACCGTCTACACCCACCCGGTCTCAGGTGCGCAGTCACACGTGCTCACCGTCGCGCGCAAAGACCGCATTCTCCCGCTCGGCCTGGTCGACGCACTGGCTATCGCACGTGCGGAGCCGCAATCGGTCCTGCTGGTCAACACGCGATCGAGCCGCGCGGCGATCCAGCTTCCGACCGCGAGCCTCATGCTCGACGATGGCACTGTCGAACACCGCGTGCGCTTGCTTCGGCCGACCGACGAGCTGCGCTTCGGCCTCGACGCCCTTGCCGAAACCCATTGGCAGCCGGCCGACCGAAAGCTGTTCTGCGAGTTGTGGCAGACGGAGGTCGCCGCCGTCCCGGAGTTCACCACCAGCACATTCCACATCGTCACGGGACTCCTCCTGCCGATCTGGCGGCGTCTGCCTGACCATGATTGCCAGGTCTACCGGATCCAGACCGACGCGGGCGAACGCATCATCGGCCGCCACATCGCGCCGACGATGGTGGCGACCATGTTGCGCAATCTCGGTATAGACAACATGCCGACGCTAGCACTGGAGGACGCCTGGACCGGGCTAGTCGAAGGACGGATCGGACTGCAGCTTGCCGATGGCCTGATCCTGCGCCGCAGCCGCGTCATGAGCGACTATCGCGTCGAATTGATCGGCTTCACCGACGCGATGATTCCGCGTCTCAAGGCCCTCGGCCTGATCTCCGAAATCATCTCCTGGAAGCTGCGATTGTTCATCCCAACGGGTGGGCAAGGCTCCGCCATCCTTGCCTCACTTTTCGATCGCCACACGCTGGTCGGGGTCACCGACCGCACGGCGGCAGCGTGATTGGAGGCGATCATGAACGGCTCGGCCTCCGAGCTGGCACGCCGTCTCGGCGAACATGCCGAGGCGGTGTGCCGCGAATACCTCTCCAACGGTCATCGCTCCGGCAATCACTGGATCGTCGGTGATGTCCGCAACACGCGCGGCCGCTCCCTGCATGTGCGGCTGAAATCCAATGCCAAGGGCCCGGCTGGCAAGTGGGTGGACGAGGCGACGTCCGAATACGGCGATCTGCTCGATGTCATCCGCGAAAGCTGCGGCCTCGTCGAGTTCCGCGATGTCGTGGATGAAGCGCTGCGCTTCCTCGCCATGCCGCGACCGCAGGCCCAGAACCCTGGTGCGCGGCACCAGCCTGCCGCGGCAAGCGGCTCTCCCGAGGCGGCGTGTCGCCTGTTCGCCATGTCGCAGCCGATCGCCGGCTCGCTTGCCGAACGTTATCTCGCTGGCCGCGGCATTCTCTTGACCGCGCGTGAGCGCGCCCTGCGCTTTCACCCCGGCTGCTATTACCGCGATCTCGTGACGGCCAAGACGCTGACCCTGCCCGCATTGATCGCGGCCGTTACCAGTCTGGACGGACGCATCAGCGGCCTGCAGCGCACTTATCTGTCCTCTGGGCTCGATCCGAGCGGCAAGGTTGGCAAGGCGCGGATTGCCGACCCCCGCCGCTCGCTCGGTCATCTCCTGGGCAACGGCATCTGGCTCGGCCTCGATCCCGGCAAGCCCGTTCCGGTCATGGCCGCCGGCGAGGGTTTTGAGACGATGGCGTCGCTGCGCACGGTGATGCCGGCGCTGCCGGTGGCCGCCGCCACCTCGGCAAATCACCTCGCCGGCCTCACCTTCCCGCCTGGCTGCCGTCGCCTTTACATCGCGGCCGATGCCGACGCCGCCGGCCGGCACGGCATCGAACGTCTCAGCCAGCGCGCAGGCGAGGCCGGGATCCTCGCTCTGTCGCTGCGGCCGCAGCTCGGTGACTTCAACGACGATCTGCGCCATCTCGGCCCTGCTCATCTCGCCGCATGGCTCGGTAATCAGCTAATCCCGGAGGATGCCGGTCGCTTCCTGCCGTCCGGATGAGCGGCCCAACCGATAGGCATCTGCCGGCAGGCGGGCAGGGCAGCATCATCGGAAGTCTCGCAGGCATGGCGGCGGTCCGCCGGAGAGGCCGCGCCCGCGGCCTGCCTGAGGGGCGATCCCTGCCACCCCCCGGTCACGGCCGCAACGGCTGCGCCGTCCTCCGCCTCGCTTCGGCCTTCGGTGCGGCCGCGCTCGGGGCGCGGCCGGGATGCGCTGTCAGGCCGCGACAGGCGCGGCCACAACCGACGGAAACCCGCCATGACCTACGAGCTTCCCTTCGACGACGCCTACGAGCCCTACCACGCCTCCTCGCCGACCGACCGCGTCATCCTCGAGCTGCAGATGTACGGCCACCGTCCGCATCAGGACGAGCCGGACCCGCGGCCGCTGCCCGACCATGAGGTGATCCGGGCCGGTCTCGCCGGGATTGTCGAGACCTTCGCCGGCATGCTCGGCGACACCAGGCTCGAACCCGACCTCGACGACCTGCTCTGGTCGTTCGCCAATCTCTTCCACCGCGCCGCCGAGCGCGTCGCCCGCAACCTCGACCGCAACGAGGAAGCGCAGCGATCGAGTCAGGAAGAGCAGGATGGCTCGGAGGTGAAGTCCGTCGAGCTGGAACGGCTCACGGCCGAGGGCATCACCTATGTCGAGCGCCGCAACGTGCTGGAAATCATGCGCGACGAGGCCGCCGACCTCTACGAGGCGCAAACGGGATCGGCCTGGCGGCCACGCACCGGTTCCAAGGTCAACCATCAGGCGATGACGTCAGCGGTCATCGACAGTCGCGACTTCCTGGCCGCCCGCCGCCACGCCGAGACCGAGGTGCTCGTGCCGGCCGGCACCAAGATCGCCTTTGCCGGCGGCCTCGACTGCAACGATCACGAGCGGATCTGGGATGCGCTCGACAAGGCCCGCGAGAAGCACCCGGATATGGTGCTGCTGCACGGCGGCAGCCCGCGCGGAGCCGAGCGCATCGCCGCCTGCTGGGCCGAGAGCCGGAAGGTCACGCAGATCGCCTTCAAGCCGGACTGGAACCGGCACGCCAAGGCCGCCCCGTTTCGGCGCAACGACCAGCTTCTTTCGGTGATGCCCTACGGGCTGATCGTCTTCCCCGGCTCGGGCATCACCGAGAACCTGGCTGACAAGGCCCGCCGCCTCGGCATCCCGGTGTGGCGGTTCACGGAGGCCGGCGCGTAAGCGCCGGTTTCCTTGGCGATGCGCCGACCACGGCGCGTCGCTCCTCGACAGCCGGCACAGCGCAGCATGTCGCGCGCGCCCAGAGGGAGAGGCAGGAGGCAGAGGGGCGGGGGTTGCAGGAAAAAGGAGAGTCACCATGGCGATGATATTCATAGGCGGGTCACGCGACATATTCGAATTGCCGCAATCCGCCGTCGCGCGCATCGGCGCGATCGTGGCGGCCGAGCACGGCGTGCTGATCGGCGATGCACCTGGCGCAGATGCCGAGGTGCAGAGCCTGCTCGCCGGGGCACGGCTACGAACATGTCGGCGTCTTCCATGCCGGAAGGGAACCTCGCAACAATCTCGGCGACTGGGCGGCCTATCGCATACCGCCGGCCGACGGTGCTCAGGGATCTGCGTTCCATGCAGCGAAGGACCGCGAGATGGCCCGGCGCGCCGATTTCGGCCTGATGATCTGGGACGGCGCCTCGCCGGGCACATGCCTCAACGTCATGCGCCTTGCCGTGATCGGATCGCCGTGCGTCGTCTACGATATCCTGCGTGGCAGGGCGGCGACCATCCACAATACGGCGGACTGGAGCGCCATGCTGCGCAATGCCGGGTCTGACGTGCGCGGCGCTGTCGAAGCCCGCATGACGGCGGACGAGCGTCTCGCTCTCGAAGCCTGATCGTGGCGGACCACTTTACCCGGCTTGCGACCAGGCGGCGCCAGCCGCCCACTTTGACCCGGCCGAAGGCCAACCCCGACGATGGCGCCGGCTGCGGCGATCGTTCACTTGCTCCAATCGAAGCCGGCCCCCGCGAGACCGGCCGTCGCGGACCACGGGCAATCCCTCAGTGACGTCCTGCCTGTCTGTTGCGCCAAGGGCAGGGCGGTTGCGGATCAGGGCCAACAAACTCGGCTGTCGTGCCTGATCGCGGGCCATCTCGCCGGTGTTGGAGCAGAGCACCACCAGCCTGCCGCGACCGCGAAACCCGGCGCGTGACGGAAGCTGGGGCTGGGGATCACCTCGCGGGCGGTCGGAGCGGCACGGTGACGAAGGGACAGATCCGCAGGGCGGCAAACGCATACCCACCGCCGCCGCGCCGGGCAGGATCTGCGATGGTGGCCGGGGTTCGTCACCTTCGCTCACATCCGGAGCATTCCCGTGGTTATGTCGCCTTTGTAGCGGACCGCCTGCTTTTGCGGTCAACCCCCGTTGGGGGTACGCTCGGCAAAAATTCAGGAAAATTCGATTTCGGTCTTTTGTTTGCGGGCCAGGCACTTTCCTTCCCGCAAGCGGGGCCCTTTGAAAGTGCGGCCCGCTGTCTGCGGCAAATAGAATTTTCCAGAATTTGTGCCGAGTGACCGCAGCAGGTCGGCCCTCTCCAGCGGCGCCATCGGGAATGGTCCCGATGCAAACGAAGGAGAAATGCCCATGGCCACCACGATCGCAAACCTCACCGCCAAGGCCGACGGCTCGATGGAAGGGGTGTTCGCCACGCTGCGGGTCAACGCCCCGATCACCCTGATCCCGAATACCAACAAGTCCCGCGAGGATGCTCCCGACTACCGCATCGTCAACAAGCGCACGGGCTTCGAGATCGGAGCCGGCTGGAACCGCATCTCTCAGCGTTCGGGCGAGGAATACCTCTCGGTCAAGCTCGAAGCCCCCGAGATCGGCGTGATCTTTGGCAACCTCGCTCCCGCACCGGGCGGCGACGAGAACAAGAAGGTGATCCTGTGGAACAACCCGCAGTGAACCGCAGCGAGCCGGCCCCGCAAGGGGTCGGCTCTCTTTCGTTCGACACACGATCAGGAGGCTTCCATGAGCCGCTACACCATCACCGTCACCAGCGACGGCCGCTCCGACACGCAAGCCGTCATCGGCTACGATCCGCCGCTGCGCACTTTCTTCCTGCAGGCGTTCCCCGACGAGACCGGCGACGATCTCGCTCTGTGGCTCGGCAACAGCGATCGCGAGTTCGAAACGATCGACGCTCTACAGACGGCGACGCTGTCCAGAGGCTACAGCTTCATGCCGCTGCCCCAAGATGTCGTGGCGCAGCTCCGCGCCGACTTCGCAGACGAGGCCGACCGTCCTCCCCATGACGGCCCGCTCGCTGCGTTGCTGCGACACCTGCAATCCAAGTAGCCGACACATAAGGCCCGCGCCGGACGATGTTCCGGCGCGGGCCCTTTTCGTGCCGGGCTAGCCGTCACCCTCGAACGTCATTCCGTTCTGGACAGGTCGCGATAGCCGCGTCGCCGCCTCAGGCGCGATAGAGCCTCGCGTGCGGCAATGGCTTCTTCCCGGGTCTCGTAAAGGTCGACCCGGATACGGCCGGGCCTGCCGATCCGTCCCCATTCACGCACGAGGCATATGTCGCCGAACAGGCTCGGCGTCGACGACATGCGATAGAACCGCGCCATGTTGCGCGCAGGATCGATGCGGTGGAGATGGATCGCGTCTTCGGCCTGCATGACGTGATCGTTGCTTCCCGGATCAACGCCGTCCAACGCATTCTATGAATCGGTCGGTCTCCATCGATTCAGGTTGCTGATGCATCGGCCGGAAGTGCAATGTTTGGGCGAGCCGGCCTGCGGCCGACCGGGCTCTACTCGCGTCGCTCGCGCGCCGCTCACGGAGCCCGCTGAAGCGGTCTCCGCCTTCGGTAACGATCCCATCTCGCAGGGCATCGGGGACCGGATCGACCGGCCCCCGATGCCACGAGGGTCAACCCCTCGCGCTCCCCGCCGGCTGGTCGCCGGATATGGGCGCATCCCCTGACGGGGATGCGGATCTCTCTGACGTCCCAGTCTACTGGCCGCTCCCATCGCCTCAAGGACTGCGCGGCCCCTCCAATTTTCAGCCGTCGCCCTGAAGGAGGGCGCCGACGGAAAATCGGTTCCTCCGCTTGCCGCCTCCGGCGGTCGCTTCGCGATCCTTGACCCGATGCTCGACTTGCCCGTCACCGGGCCTCCGTCATCAAGATGAAGGAGGCCATGACATGGCACACAACACTCTCATGCTTGTCGCGCAGCTCTCGGGCTTGCGCATCCTCGTTCTCGCCAACCGGCTCGGCTGCGACACCGAACTGGCGCGCAGCGTGCACGACTCGCTCGCCGCGAAGCTTGCGAAAATGATCGCCGCGCAACGCAATATCCTCGCCGCTGACCGGGCGCGTGTCGCAGCGCGCGGCACCGAAGACGAAGAGGATGCATCTTACGACCTGCACCATTACCAGATGGCGTACTATGAAACGTGGCTGGTCGAACCGGTTGCGCTTCTCGACGAGTATCTCGTTGACGATCTCACCCACGAATACTTCAATTTCAGCACCGGTGAATGGCATCTCCGAGACTCCGATGTGCCGATCACGGTTCCGGTTCCGGCCGACAAGCTCTGCGGTCTCGCAAGCATCATCGCCGAAATCGAGGACGTCAGCGGCGTGAGGTTCAGCGTCGAGAACGTCTACTACAACGAGGCCGAAGCCGAGGCCGCCTGGTGGGAAAGCAGCGGAGCGGACCCAGACGAGGTTTTCGCAATGACCGATGCCGGTCACCCATGAGGCCGGCGATCGAGGCGGTGCAAGTCGCCGCCTCGATTATCTGTTTGTCACAACGAGGCAGGCCCACTGTGTCGATGCCCGCTTATCGGTCGATAGCGCCGGTCCTCTTTTGCGGATCCAAGTCAGCCTCGGCGTTTCGTGTCCGGTGGCTTGGCCGCGTTCTCCGCGCCGCTGTCTAGCGACAGTTCCTCGACCAGCATAAGAAGGTTCTGGGCTGTCGCAGCCGGCAGGTCGAGCATGCGCATCACGAGCTTGAATCGGACCTCTGCCTCCTGCTCGGTCTCACCAAAAAACTGCGGAGCCGCCGCGTAAATCGCCTCGATCGGCGAGAAGTCAAGCAACTCTGCCAGATGAAGCAGCCGGGTCACCCTGAGCTTGGCTCCGGCCCGCTCGTGGCGGGCGTAAATTTCGTGGTGCAGCCCGACCATCATGCCGACCTGCTCGCGGTTCAGGTTCTGCGCATCGCGTCGCTCGCGCAGATAGCGGCTGATTTCCTCCTCCATCTCCAGAAGGCTGCGAACGCCGCCAAATCCCGGCTTGCGATAAATCGGTTTGTCGACCTCTGAGTCGTTCGTCTCGACCAGGCCGTGCCTGTCGATGTAAGTCTGTACGTCCTTGATCGCCATCTGCTGGGCTCGACCCGAATCCCGTTGCCCCAACCCTGTCAAAAGAGACGAGGAAAATCCCCACATTGGCTCAAAGCCCCAAGAAATCAGAGCCAAAACGATGGTGTTCCTAGCAGGGATTCGGACTCGACTTCAACTCGTCTTTTGATCTAGTCTAGCCGCGACCGCCTTCCATTCAATAGCCGTTCGTGTCGAGATACTGCCGAATGGCCTTTTCCATGATCGCCTGCATCGACGTGTCCATGTTGAAGGAGGCCAGCTTCAGCCGCCGCTTGGTTTCCCGGTCCAGATTGACGTTCACGAAATGACTCGCGCCTTTCATGCGCGCCCGCTTCATCTGGCGCAGCGCCTTGCTCGCCTCCGACTGTACGATACCGTCTTCTGGACTTTCTTTGCTTCCCGAATCCGTTGTCGGCGCAGGTTGGCGGGGCTGTCCGGCGTTCCCTCCAGGCGGTCCTTCCGGTGCCGCCGCCCGCTGCCTGCGCGGCGCGGTGGCAAATTCATCGAACGACAGGGTCGCTTTGCCGGTCATGCCGCACGCCACGCTGGCATCCTGCCCGTGAGCAATCCGTCGACTTCCTCCACCAGCACCTGCGTCTCCCGGCGCGCCTTGGCGATCGCCTCCGTCACCTCCTGCATCTGCAGCGTCCCGATGCCGTTATGGATGTCCTTATAGACATTCCGCTCAAACACCTCGGTGCGGAACAGGTAAGTCCCAACCTTGTCCTCGATGATCGGCCTGATTTTCCGGTAGAGTTCCGTATGCCTGACCGTCACGGTGATGCGCGTCCGCAGCACGCCGTGCCGGCATTGACGGCCCAGCGCCTCATTGACGCGCACTACGTTTTCGAAGCTATCAATGGCTCCGAGCACTTCGCGTTTTGACGGCTGGATCGGCGAGATCACCAGGTCGGCCGCTGCGATCACAGGATCGACGATCGAGGTATCTTCACCCGGAGTGTCGATCAGCACGTGATCGAACCCGGCAGCGCTTTCCTCCATCCACCGCTCCAGTCCTCTCGCCGTCTTGTGGCTGTAGACCTCGATCCCCCCGGGCTGGGCGTCCTTCTCCTGGCAGTCCATCCACCACTTCATCAGATTGTTGCGTGCGTCCATGTCGATCATGGCGACTCTGCCGCCACGCAGGGCATATTCGCCGGCGATGTTCATCAGCGCGGTGGTCTTGCCCGCGCCTCCCTTGCCGTTGATGGCTGCGATCACGACAGTCATTGGGGAATCTCCACAAAAATGTGTTTCTACTGACGCATGAATCCATTTCCGTGTGGACGTGGATTCACATTGACATGCAAGCACACGAACATGGAAAAATACAGTCATATTGATATGGAAAAACATCACTTCAAGGAGATTGTCGCAAAAATCCATGTGTTATGAGTTGGCAGGATACGGAAAAATGTGATACATTTTTCCTGACGATCGAGGGACAGGCCCTCGATCCGCGGCCTGCGGCCGCAAACACCACGATCAAGGGTGCGTGTGTCGATGGCCGGCAGCCGTTCAGAAGCATCGAAACGCAAGGACCGGGTGGCGCATATACGCTTCTCGCCGGCCGAGTTCGAGGCCCTGGAGGCGGCAGCGAGCGCGGCCGGGATGACCGTCTCGGCCTTCCTGCGGTCGCTCTCCATGGATGGCGCCGGCGTGCGGCCGTTCCTCGGGGAGGGAGATCGTGCAGTGTTTGGTCTGCTCGCCGAGGGCATGCGTGCGATCGGCAGCAACCTCAACCAGATCGCGCGCGCCATCAACACCGGCAGGGTGCCGGCCGATGGAGCCGTCGCCGGCAGCATCAAGGACGCGCATGGGGTGGCGACGGCTCTCGCAGCGGAGCTGGCTGAAATGACCAGGCGGTGTGCTGCGGTCAGACGTGGGGAGGGGGCCTGATGGAAATCCTTCCCGGCGCCTTCGAGCAGGAGTGGGAGCGCCGACGCGCCATGCTGACGCATGAGATGCAACTCGGCCAGGTCGGAAAGAGCGACTGGGACGAGCCGCGAAGGGCAGGGGTGGCGCGCCTTTCTGAGGAGGGGTCTGGCGGCTTAGGCAGGGCGCGGCGGCTGGGCGGGAGTCGACCGCGGTGGTCGCGTGGCGGCGCAGGCTCGGCCGGCCGCTCGATGCGAACGCGCTTCGCGGCGCTGGCGCGGGGGAGCCAGCCGGCGGTGGTGAAGCTCGCCTCCTATGGCGGCGGCGGTCGCGCGGCCGCGATGATGAGCTACACGTCGCGAAGCGGAGAACTTGCCGTTGAGAACGAGCGCGGCGAGCGCGTGCTTGGCCGGGACGCGCTCGCCGAACAGCGCGCGGAGTGGGAGCATCTCTTCGACAATCGTGCCGCCAGCCGGGATCTCGGCGTCTTCCATGCCTCGATAGACGCGGTTTCGCTCTCCTCAGGCGTCGACCAGAACGATCAGCTGAGCGAGATCCTGCGATCGGGTTTTGGCGATCGTCGGTTCGTCTATGCGGCGCGCGAGCGATCCGATGGGGAACTCTATGTCAGTGGCGTCGTCGTTCTGCGCGACCGGAGTGGAGAGCGGCTGACTGGCGATCGGAAAGCCGCGGAGATCGTGCAGCAGCGCTACGACGACACAAAGGCCGGCCGGGACGTCGAGGCGCGGTTCCGTTTTCATGGCTACGGCAATTGCGTGGAATGGGGCACCGCCCGGGTTCGGGAACTGATCGCGTCAACCGACGGCGAGGTCCGCGACGATAGCGGCCGGCTGATCGGTGATGCGACGCAGGCCGGCGATCTCGTGCAGAAGGAATGGCGCAAGGAACTGCACAGCCGCAAGGGCAGGGACGTCCTGCACCTGATCGTCTCGGCCCGGGCCGGCACGGATGCGTCCGCGTTCGAGGGAGCGGTCCGCGAATTCCTGGGCGAGCAGTTTGCGGGACACCGCTATGTGTTCGCCGTCCACGATCCGGCGCTCGATCCGAGGGAGATGGCGGAAGGCGGCAAGCGTCCGCATATCCATGCCCATGCCATCGTGACCATGCGGTCAGAAACCGGCGAACGGATCGTCACCAGTCCGCAGTTGTTCCGGGAATGGCGCTCGCTGATGGCCGAGAAGGCGCGCGAGCAGGGCATCGACATGGAACTGACCGATCGGCGGGAGTTCGCTAGCGCGCCGGCCTACACGCGCAACCAGGTGCGGCCCGTCAGCTATCGTGGCCGAACCGAGTATGAGGGGACGAGCGCCGCGGCACAGGCTCGATATCAGGCGAAGCGGTCGAATGCGTTGAGCCCGACAACTTCGGACCGGAGCAGCCAGTACGCGGCGACGGCAGCGCAGGTCTGGAGCGATCTAGCGAGCGAGGAGCCGGGCGCCCCGGAACGCAATTTTGCGGTGCTGCAGAAAGCCCGTCTCGAAGTCGCTCCAGATATCAACCAAAATAGCCTAGTATTAGAGGATTTTAAGCAAGGAGCTGTCAAAAATGCAGCCAATATGATAACGTTTAGTCAGATCGTGAACGGTGAGGATGGACAGATGCGGGAGATGACGCGTCCGGAATTCGATGCCTACGAAAAACGCGTGGAAGCGGTTCTAGCTTCGGTCGAGCAGACCCTTGACCCAGCTGAGCGCGAGGAGTTCGACGAGGTCGCTGCCGCCGCACGTGAAGTGGTGGATGTTCGTCGCGAGTATCTGGATCTCACCGAACGGCAACTCTCGGCCGAGCCTCAGGGCGCCCGGCAGGAGTATCGCGATGCGCCGGATGATTTGCACGGCCGCAACGCTGGCGCGGACCTGACGCCGATCGGACAGTCGGCCGAAGCGGCAAAGGAAGTTCTGGCCGAACTCCGGTCTTCGCGTGCAACGTTGATCGGCGCCGGGACCGGGAGCCACTCCGAGGCAACGGTCGAGACCTATCGCGAGAACCTCAATCTTGTCCTGTGGCGGGCGGCGGAACTCGCCGTAGAACATCAGAACACGCATGTGCGCGACGCCGCACAGGATGACGAGCAGCTCGCAGATCGGATCAAGCTGCTTGAGAAAATGCGAGAAGAGCGCGACGCCTCATACAATGACGGTTTTGAGGGAAGACCCATCCCGGACATCGCAAAGGGCGATGCGAAGCTGCTTGCACACTACGAGCAGGGGCTGAGAACGCTCGAAATGGAGATCGCCGTCACGGATGCGGAGAACGGGATCGGGTCAGCGGGCTGGGGCCGCGCCGACGGCTCCTGGACCAGGGAAGATTCAAAAGCCGCATGGGAGAACTTCAACCGGCGAAGCAGCGAACTTGAGGCGTTTCAGGCTGAACAAGGGCAGGCGGCGCCGAGGCACCACAATCCCTCGACCACCGCGGAGTCGTCCAACGACGAGCGAGCACACGAGCTTGACCATGATGATGACCGTGTCGTTCCGCTTGCCCATGGCGAGATCGCGCGCGAACGCGAGGCCAATCTCTCAGGTCCAGAGGGACAGCATGTGCCGCCAACGGTCGTTCGGGACAGTCCCGAGCGGACAGCGGTCGACGCGCGGTCCGATCCACCGCAGCAGCACGTTCCACGTCTGCAGGAACTGGAGCGCGAGATCGAGGAGCGGCGCGAACGGGATCGCGATGACCGGGAGCGCTAGGAGCAACAGATGAAACGCGATTGGGACATCAATCCACTTCCACCGCCAGAAGGCTCGGATGACCAAGGCCTCGACTCCATCTCGGCCTACCTGATGCTGGCATTCGTCGTCGTCGGTCCATTGATCTATTTCGGGCCGCAGCTGCGCATGTTGGAAGGCTGGATTGCAAGGGCCTACAGCACCGTCGAAGGCTGGCTCATTCCGATCAGGGACTGGTTCCTGGGGCTTGTGGGGTAGCCCCGGATCCGGGACTGGAACAAATCAGGACCGCGACGAAAAAAGCCCGCTGCCGGGAGGAGGTGGCAGCGGGCTCGATTCGAAAGCGGCGCGGGAGGAGGTGCGCCACCTTTCAATGTCGGCATCGCATCTGGGAGGAGTAGATGGCCGACACTTGGCATCATACCTTTTGCTTGGGATATTGCAATGCACAATTTCCATATTGCATTGCGAAAGAACCCGTTCGACTTTCTAGCAAAGATTGAGCTTGCAAGACAATTCAATGCAAAGTCGCATAAGTTTTGTTATGGAACTAACTTATTGATATCATTCGCATAATCGTACGTACGTTAAATCACCAGTCGCCAGGATAGCCGGGAAGACGGCAATCGTGTGCCGCTGGAGAGCGCCACATGTCGAGTCAAGATGGGGGCGCGTCACCTCCGAGGCTCAAAACGAGATCCGATCAGCGGATTCGGCCGGCGAATTCTGCCAGTGCTTTGGCGACAAACTGTGGCGCGACGCTCCTCAGAGCCTCTATCACTTCGCCGAGGGTCATGGCCGGCCGCCTGTATCCGGCCGCCTGCCGAAGGAGTGCTGTCCTCAATTCTGCCGGGGACGTCTCGATCAGCTTGACCAGAAAATCGTCCGGCCTCATCGCAGCGATTCCGGGCGGGAGGATTTGGAAGTCCCTTACATTGGACGTCACGATAACATCCGCGCCGGCGGCAACCGCCGCGGCCACCACGTGCCGATCCTTGGGATGATTGCGCATGGCCGCTTCGAGCTCTTGCCATCCCTCAACGTTCGCCTCGGGGTAAGCATCCTCCATCAGGTCGCGCAGTGCCGACGCCTTCTCTGCGTCCATGCCGTAGTCGCGAACCAGATTGCGCACGACCTCGTCAAGGATTTCGGTGGACCATTGAAGGCGAAAGCAGCCGGCCGCTGCTGCGCGCAGCAGCGTGTCCCGCAACAGCATGGGGAAAAGGACGTCGGCGTCAAGGATGGCGATCAGCATTGGTTTTCCATGGTCCAGTTATTTTCCCGGCCGCTTGGGCTTGCTCCGAGGTTTCGCACTGCCTGCCTCAGCCTGCTCGCTTTCGTCGCGCAACGCCTTGTTGAGGCGGGCATGCTCGCGGGTAACATCGTTTGCGCTCACGTCGATCGCACGTTCGAGAAAGGCTGCCATCGTCGCATCCTGGAGCCCGGCCAAACCGGCGGGTTCGAGCGGCCCCTTCTGGTGGCGGTTCTTGCGATCCCACAGGCGCAGCAGCACGATGTTGGGATTGGGAAGGAGCGCCAGGCCGAATTTCTGACCGCCTGCCGAACGGAGTTTGACGAAGCCAAAGGCTTCGAGGATCTTCAATCGTTCCTGCCAGCCCCGAACGCCGCGCGGACCCGTAAATCCGGAGGCGTAGGCGAGGTCGGGCGACCGGCCGAGCCGCACGAAGCCGTTGTCCCATGTGGCGCACCAGAGCGCGAAATAGGTCGGGCCGAGAGGCTTGCCTTTCGAAAGCTCATCCAGCGCTCGCATCAGGAGTGGCATCGTCTTCGGAACGGTCGCGTAGCCGTCGTAGCGCCCGCGATCCCAGATCTGCTCTGCGGCTTCGGGCCAGAACGTATCGCGCAGCTCGACGTCCTTGGATTTTATCGCCTTCCCTTTTATCGTCGCCATCATTGCCTCGCATGAGAATCGCTCGTTGCCTGCATATATGTGGCAAATATCGTGCAAAAGCAATGACTTAATAGAGTCATGAGGATTTCAAGAGCGCTTGAAACAGTCAAGTTTGAAACGCCTTCGTGGCCTGGATGAGTCAGTAAGCTCCTTGCATTGACATGGATGCGTCACACCTCAACGGAAAATGGTAAGAGTTTCTGAGGCTTAGGAGCCGCCGATAAGTGCTCGCGCGTGCTACTGTGCTGCCCGTGCTTATCGGTGCTCCGATGTGCTCCAATGCCGACGCGGAGAGGGCGGTGGTTGCGTTTGTAGCGTTTATGGGCCATATAGCCGACATGGCTTCGTCACACCGCACACAGTCAGGCAAAAGGCCTCCTCAAATCTCGAAAGCCGTTGCGGCCGTCGAACGAACGGCGGCTGCTCGTGTGGTATCGCTCATCTCGGCCGGGTCGAGAAGCAGGCGGGAGACGGTTGAACTGGTCAATTCGAAAGGTGAACGGCTGACGCTCCCGAACGCCCTGACCGACGTCGTTTATCGCGCAGCGGAGCTGCTCGCCGACGGAACGCCAGTTGCGGTCCTACCCGAGGAAGCCATGCTGTCCACGCAGGATGCGGCGGAATTCCTGAACGTCTCTCGCCAATATCTTGTCCGGTTGGTCGACGCCGGTGAACTGCCGGCTGTAAAGGTCGGCAGCCATCGGCGCCTTAGGGTCCTGGACGTCATGGCATTCAAAGAAGGCCGTGACGCCAAGCGTTCGACGGCATTGGATCGTCTCAGCCAGCTGACCGAAGAGGTTGGCGGCTACGAGCTTGGTGCGAAGTCTCGTTAGAACAACGCCATTTGCACGTATTGTGTCGCCGCCGCGCCATCCGGCCTGCTGAGAGCCTTTCTCGGCTCACGTCAGACCGACGAGCTGTTCAACATCGGGAAGATGGCTTCGAGCCGGGCAAGCGAATGCGACGCGATGTTCGGCGCATTGATATGGACCCCAATTTCTCCCCAGGGAAAATCAGGGTCGGCCGAGGCCGACGCCCAGTTCAAGCTGGTCACGACGAGATCGTCATTATCCCACAGGGCAAATTTCCCATGCAGTGGGATCTTTTTAGTTTTCACTAGGACGACGCCGTCAGCCCGTGCTTCCTCCTCTAGCGCCTGGGCATGTCTGTTCTTGAGGGGGCCGGAGGGCTGAGTGTAAAACGACAGATCGCAACCCGTCCCGGCGGGCCGCGACCTCCCCCTGCAGCAGCGCGCCGGGTCTGGCGGTGGATCCGAGCCGATTGCTTCCGATAACGAACCTGTGCTCGGCCGTTCCGCTGGCGGTGCGCAGTATCCCGTCATGAGCGTCGCCCACGACAATCGACACCCGTGCGTTGCCGCCCACTTTCGGCGAACGCCGCATGTCGCGGGCGGTGATCGCCATCTCGGTTGCGATCGAGTCCGCCAGACCGCGGCGTCCGGTCAGACGCTGAAGAGCTGACGCGACATCGGCCACGAGATGCTGGTCGCGCAGAAGGACCGAAAGCTCGACTGACTGAAAGGGTGAGGAGAGCCAGTTGCACGATCCAATGCCGGCAACCCAGCCATCGCTAGGGGTGTCGACGAGGATCACCTTGGCGTGAGAGCCGGTGGTGCGCATGTGAATGCGAAACCGCCCTCTCATGTCGCGATCCTCCCTCACGATCTGGGCGATCGAGGACGCTGCAGCTCCGTTTCTTGCCGCCGTTTCTTCGTCCTTCTCCGCCCCCCAAAGCAGATCAAAGGTAACCCCGCGAGCGCATGCGGCTTGGATGAGGGGCTTCAACTGCGAGAAACGGGCTGCATCCAGGAATGTCGAATGGATGATGACCCTTCGATGTGCCCGACCCAACAGCTGCTCGAGGCAATCACGCTGCGCTGAACCGCCGATTATGATGTCGGCAGGGTCAAAGCGGCAATCATGGACAACCGGTTCATTGTCCCGGGTTTCCCTCGGCCCCGCGTAGGTGACCTGGAAATCGGTCGTCCCGGCCGGCAAGTGGGCGGCCTCATCCACGAGAGCCCGCAGCGCCGTCCCGGCATGCTGCGGGACGCCCTGCGCTGACCCGTCGATCACCCGAAGAAGCATGAATTCGTCGTCCCGCATCGTAGCTGTCCGCCCATCGACCAATGCGACCTGCTCGTCCAGGCCGCGTGTGGCGATATCCGACAGACGATTGAGATTGGCCTCGTGCGACATCGACGGGCCACCACCATCCACGGTAATGACCCGTACCTCGGTGCCGATGCTGCGCAATTCCTCAAGTTTGGCCTGCGTCACGAGGCGGATCTGGCGGGTCGGAAAAAAATCTCCCGTTGCCCATTCGATGACGAAGCTGACCCGGCGCGAAACCCGTGTCGGAAAGAACGGCAACGGGTTGACACTGTTGACGGCCTCGAACCCGAAGGCGCTGGCTTTGAAGGTCACGCCCTCGTCGGTCAGCACCACTTCTACAAGCCGGAAGCGCATCAACCGTGCAATCGACGCAACCACAAGCTGGTGCGGGAGGTTCGCGCCAGCGGCCAATGCTGCAATCGACTTCGGTTCTTTCCACACCGCCCAGAGCAGGAGCTCGTCGACCACGCTCCACGCCCGCCCCCGATCGAGACCGACCTTGCAGGCAATGCGGAACACAGGAATGGCAATGACGACGCTCATCCGCGCGGTCTCAGCGCATCGGGCTTCAGGAAACTGGCCAGAGGGAGGCCATTACGCGTTATGTCGCGAAGCGCGGTGATTGCGGCAACGACCTCGGTGAGAAACGAGAGGTCGTGTGTCTCGTTGTCAGGATTTACACCCCGGACGGTTTCACGAAGGAAATCCAGGCTGCCGACCAGGATCAGCTGCGACTTCGCGCGACTGAGCGCGACGTTCATCCGTCGCGAATCTCGAAGGAATCCAAGGGCGCG
The DNA here is from genome assembly GCF_024699925.1 of Mesorhizobium sp. J428. Classification (NCBI taxonomy): domain Bacteria; kingdom Pseudomonadati; phylum Pseudomonadota; class Alphaproteobacteria; order Hyphomicrobiales; family Phyllobacteriaceae; genus Mesorhizobium; species Mesorhizobium sp. J428. The sequence continues at coordinate 133,420 of NZ_JAJOMX010000005.1, read as the reverse complement.
CCCGCCCGCCATCGCATTGTTCCTGACGAGGGACAGGATCACGAGGTCGGCTTCCCCGCCCTGAAACGAGTCCACCGTGCCGATGAAATCGCCATTGCTGCGGATGGCCTTGAAGTCGTCGAGGTGCTTCAGCTCCTGTCGCCGAAGCGCGTTGAGGCGTTCGTGAAGCTTCTTGGCTTGAACCTTGTAGGGCGTCAGTATTGCGAGGCTTGGCTGTTCGGATCCCTCCCGCGCTCTGACCTGGCGCAGCACATCGATCACCGCGGCAACCTCGGACGGATTGTGCCAACGCGGGCGTGACCTTTCCAGTGCGTCGGATTTGCCGGTCGAACTTACGTGCGGAAAATCGACCACGACGATCGGCGACACGGGCACACCGCCCAAATGAACGAATGGCGGCGCTTCCTCTACAGCTGCGCGCGCCCGTCGCGCCTCGGTCCGGAGCGTCCCCTTGTAGAATGCCTTCGACACGACCTCGGCGATCGCAGGGTCCATTCTGCGCTGTTCCGTCAGCGTCGCAGCGATCGGCCTGTGGCCGGCTTGGACTCGGTTCCGCCGTTCGTCTTCCTCGACAAAGGTGCGGAACGGCTCGAGCAGGCGCAAAGCCATATCGCATGTGTCGACCAGGTTCCTTGCCTCGTCAAAATCAAGGTCGTCCAGCTCATCGTCCTTCAAGAGCGGCCCGATCATCTGCTCGGCAAGTGCCAAGGCCTCGCTCACCAGACTATGGTCCCCCAGTATCTTTGCGAGCCGCTCTGCATCCTGAGGCGGAAGCTGATTGTGATCGCCAATCATCAACCGCCGGCCCGAAAGCATCAGCGGACCGAGCAACTCTGGTCCCAATGCCTTTGCCGCTTCTTCGATGATGACCCAATCGAACTGTTCCCGAGCCTCGACCAGGCGTTCCACATCCGACGAATTGGCGGTCGAGATGACGATGTTCGCGGCGTCGAGCACGAGGTGGGAAATGGCGCCGAGGCCGGCTCGCAGTTCTCGATCGACACCGTCTCTGGCGACGTTCAACCGCTCTGCGGCATCATTCAATGCAACTATGCGGGACTTGATCTGCGGGGGTGCGTCCTTCGCCAGCGCGCTGCTCGCAAGCCTCCCTATGAAATCCGCTCCGGCACGATGGATTTCCTCATCGCTCGTGGGCCGCTCCTCCGGCGTTGTGGAGCGCACAAGGAGGACGTCGTTCATTCCGGCCTTGGCGAATGTTTCCTTGATTTTCGTCTGGAGGTTGTCGAGTGCATCGTGCCCTTGGGCGGACACCAGCATACGTGTTGACGGATCGCCTTTGAACCGCCGGCGGACTACTTCCGTGGCGAGCTTCGTCTTACCGACGCCGGGCGGGCCGACGACGAAGAATGACGGCAATGTCGACCAAAGTCCGACCAGAGCTTCCTGCTTAGGCTTGTCGAGATCGACGAACGCCGCATCGCGCCGATCATCATCGCTTAGTGTTTCCCGGCTCGAGCGCCGAATCTGCCAGGGATCGACAAGCATTGCAGCGAGATCGACGCGCGTATCAATCGCCTTGATGTTGCGAAGCCGGCGGGCGATGACCTGTTCGGTCCCGGCGTCACGTTCCGTGCGCAGGAAGAGGGGTCGCTCCCCCGGCAACTCCTCGTCGATCTCGAACCGGTAACCCCGGCGACCACGATGGTCGACGAGATCGATGAAGCTCGCGACGACATCGGCAGCGCGCGTCGCCCCAAGGCTCGCGGCCTGGCTCAGTCGCCATTTCGCTTCGGCTTCCTGGTGCTCCTCCTCGAAAAGCCGGACAAGCGCGTTGGCCGATTCGACCATTCCAATGCGTTTGGCGAGCCGATCGCGATCGTTGTTCGGCTCGGCACGCAAGACAACATATTTCCGGCCGTCCTGTTGTCCTGTGTCGAGCACCTCGACCGGATAGACCTCAAGCGCCTTTGCAACCGCCTCAATGATCTGAATCAACAGAAGTGCTTTCTTCACTGCATTGGTGTCGCCCATCCCAGGGGATCGGCTTTGCGGGGAAGCAGCAAAGGCGCTCCAGTCGAGCACGTCCGGCCCAAGTCGTGCCCGCGTGTCCTGCGCGTTCCGTATGCCGGTGGCTACAAGAACCTCCTGATCGATCGCATGTTCAACCGTGTCGCCGACACTGAACGATGCAGCGCGAGGCTCAACCTCCTGGCAGATTGCAATGTCCCAAACCGCTGCGCTTCCCTCCCCGCGCGACGGTCTCAGGCGATAGGTCATGCTGTCTGTCACAAGCTTCAGCCGGCCATTCGCCGGGTCGAATTCGCGCGGCACCAGGAGCGTTGCCCCGCCATCCAGGTCGGCCCGCACCCAGTCCAACTGCTTGCGAAACTCGTCGGTCGCAATGGCGCCTTCACTCGCTCGGTAGACGGCATCGCCGAGTTTCGATTGAAGATCGAACATCAAGATGAAACTGCCTGAGTGGGCAGCTGCGACGACACCGATATTGGTGATGACGTCGTCCAGGGCGCGGCCGAGCGAATCTGCGTCGAGTTGGTCCATGCGCCCAGGCGCGACCAGCCGCTTCAGAAAGATCTGCTCCGGTGGCTGCAGCACGATCGATGACGGCGCTCCCGCGCGGGGTGCGACATTGCCGGAAGGCAGAACCTCGGCGTCGAGGCAGTTCGCGGCCAGGAAGCCCAAAGCGCGCCAGTCTTCCGCGAACGAATAGTGTCGCGCCGTTTCGGCACTCTTCCGCGGCATCACCGATGCCGGCACCTGACCGACCGCGTCCCCGCTGACCCGCAGGCTCCACTCGAAGCCGCCGACCTGAAAATCCGGCTCATCGGATCCCTCAGTCATGATGACATCCGCGGTCAGGCGACCATGCACGAGCCCTTGCGCATGGATGATCCCGAGCGCCGCGACGACACGCTTGATGTTGCGCCAGAAGAGCACCCGCGATCTCGTTGCACCCAGATTGCGAAGCCAGTGTTGGCTGGAGACACGTCGGATGCGCTCGCTCAGGGGATGTCCGTCCTTCTCGAGGAGCACCCCGAAATGCTCGTCGTCCTCGACGAATTCAAGCACCTCCACGATGACATCACGGGCACCCGCATACGCCATGATGCGTTGTACCTGGCGCATCTCGTGCAGCCACAATTGCCGGAGGTGATCATCGACCTGCGCATCCGATTTGCGCCAAAGCTTCAACAGAAATTCACCTCCGGAGGCGCGGTCCTCGACCTCAAAGATCGCGGATCGGAGCGCAGCCTGGTCGCCGGCGGCGACCGCGTCACCGACGAAGTGAAACCGATCGTCAAGTGACGTCCTGCTTTGGCTTCGTTTTGAGTTCTTCATCTCCAAAGTCGCCCGACTCGCCCAATCCCCTAGACGAATACTTCATTTCGCGACCTTCAAGCCAGTCAAACGCGCGCAACAGCCCTGTTGCTCACAACCCGCCACCATGATCCCTGTCGATCTTCAGGGCTTTCGTCGGCAGCAGCTTCGAACGGTATCGCGACTGATGTTCGAGCATCCCAGAGCAACGCTGCGGCACGCCGTTTTCCGGCCTGTTGGGATCTGGTTGCAAACCGAGCGCGCACCACGGTCGTGACCGCGATGCGGTTCCACGCGCTGGCGCCTGTCTTTCAAATGGCGGACTCAATGTCAGCCCGCGTCGGCCTCAGCGATTTCCAATTCGTCTGGAACTGTCTCGTCGAACACCCGTGCCCAACTGCCTGTCTTTCCGCGCTGGCTCCCGGACCTGGCCGGCGCCTTGGCGAGAGATTTCAGTTTTCGGGCGGCTGTGGCGAAACGCGCATCGAGTGCGCCGCGCGCGGGCCTCGCAGAAGCCCCAGCTCGCGGCGGTGTCGTCGCGGTCGCGACCACAGTTCTTTGGCCCCTGCCGCCGACGGCCTCGGGCTTTGGTGCGGCCGGTGATTTCCGAGCGGGACGCTTAGCCTTCTCTTCCGGTGGGGCGCCCTGCCCCTCCGATTTCAAGGCATCCGCATCCTGGCCAGCATAGGACCCGACTGTTGCCGGCACTGGCCGCTGCGGCAGGAACTCGATCGCAGGCACATGCAGCGGGTTTGCCCTGGAGAACCACTCCATCGTCTTGAACGGCGAAGTCCTGAAGAACCGCAGCTTGTCGGCGAAGACCGGGTTCTGGCCCTCGGCCAGGATGACCATCTTGCTCGCCGGCATCTGGCGGACTTCCTGCGGCATCATCAGGTCGCGTTCGCGCAACTGCTCAACCTTGGTCCGACGATGCAGGCCCATCAGCTCGATCGTGCGGGATTCGGTCTTGTAGCGGACCGTGCGCTTGCCAAGGCCCTTGGAGATTGCCTCCGCGGTGACCTGGTCATTGGCGCCGAACACCAGCTGGTAGCCGCAATTGCCCATGAGGGAATGGCGGGACGTCTCGCCATACATCTCATCGAGGTTCTTCAGGTCCTGGATCACGAAAGCCATCTTGATGTTGTAGCCCGCCACGTAGGGCAGCTTCGTCGTGATCTCGTTCATTTTTTTTAACTGCCGGAATTCGTCGAGCAGGAAGTAGACCGGCACGGATCGCTCGGTATTCTCGAGCATGAGTATATCAAGCGTCTGTTGCACGAAGAGCGCGAGCAGCGGCCGCAGCAGCGTGATGTCGGTGACGTTGGGGGCAAGATAGATCGACACCGGCCGATGCTTAAGGGCGCGTAGATCCATGTCCGTGACCGACGTTGCGGCGACGACGCGCTCATTGCGGAACGGCCTGAGCGCCTTTTGGATATCGAGCAGCGCCGACGCTGCAGCGCGCTCGGACAGGGCGATGTAGGCGTTGAAACTCTCCACCGTGAAGCGGGACAGATAGGGTTCGCGCTCCTTGATGAGGATCATCAGCGCCTGCAGACTAGCCCCGCTGTTGAAGAAGGCCGTGACCTCGCCGAGGTTGCGATGTCCCTCGTAGAAGACGCTCTCATTGATGTAGCTGATCGCGCCGGCCATGACCTGCTGGGCCGTGGCCTGCCAGATCGAGTTCTCGGATTCCGTTACCTCCGGGACGAGGATCGCAGCCATGTTCTGGATGTCGGTGGTTCGGTCGCCGCGATCGGGCCGGATGAAGTCGAGCGGGTTGTAGCGATGCGTCCTCTCCGATCCCGGCGCGAACAGGAAGACCTGGTTACCCTTCGATTTGCGATAGCCGGCCGTGCTGCGGAATATCTCGCCCTTGAGGTCGGTGACGATCATCGAGCCTTCGTGGGTGAGCGCATTCGGCACGACGTAGCAAGCGCCCTTCCCCGAGCGCGTCGGTCCGATGATCAGGTGATGGCGGTCGTCGTCGACGCGAAGTATCTGCCGTCCGAAACGACCAAGTATCTTGCCTCTCCTTCGGAACCATCCGTCGCGTCGCAGCGACATCGCTGTCTGGAAGCGGGCGTCGCCGAGGGGGCTCGAATTGGGGCGCAGACCGGCATAGGCGACAGCGCCGGCGACAAGGCACGCAGGCAAGAGTGCGCCGAGCGCGACGACGCGCAGGACGGAGCTATCGCCATAGGCGACGAGCTGCTGGAACGGCGCGAACGGATTTGTTGTGATGGTCGCCTGCAGGATCCGTCCGTCGCCATAGACGAGTTGCAGCGCGAGACCATAGGCCAGCAGCCAGGCCGCCAAGGCGATGGCCAGACAGAAGCCGAGATAGAAGACGCGAAGCGAGCCGGTCATGTCACATCCATCCGTTCGCGCGCGAAGAATATCTCGGAGACGCCACGTCGGCCCCCTTCCCTGCGCAACTGGATGACGATCGGAATGACGCTCTGGATGTAGGAGATGAGATCGGCCTTCGGGTAGGCGGCCGACAGGCCCGACTGCATGACCATCATGGCGAGCTGCTCATAGGCGCCGAGCGGCGTGTCGGCATGAACCGTCGACATGGATCCTGGATGACCCGTGTTGATGGCGCGCAGGAAGGCGAAGGCCTCCGATCCCCTCACCTCGCCGACGAAGAGGCGATCCGGCCGCATGCGCAGCGAGGCCTCGAGCAAGGACTGGATCGTCACGCTCGCCGTTCCCTGATCGCCGCGCGATGCGAGCAGATGGACAGCGTTCTTCTGAGGCGGGAACAGCTCGCGTGTGTCTTCCAGCGTGATGATCCGCTCATGCGGGTCGACCGACTTGAGACATGCGTTCAGGAAGGTCGTCTTGCCGCTCGAGGTGCCGCCGCTGATCAGGATCGACACCCGGTTGACGATCGCTGTCCGGATAAAGCCGTAGATGTCCCTGGCCGAGAGCTGCTCGACCAGGGCCTGGTCGGTCTCGCTCAGGCCACCGACGGCAACCGTCACCTGGTCGAGCGATCCCTGGTCGCGGTAGTCTTCGAGTGTGAAGTTGCTGATGACCTGTTTGCGGATCGACAGCGTGCCGCCATCCGGCGCCGCGGGCGGCAGAACGACCTGGATGCGCTCGCCCGTGGGAAGCGCTGCGCTGAGGATCGGATTGGCGGGGCTGACGAACTGGTTGGTGCTCGCCGCCACGCGCTCGCCGATGTTGACGATCTCGGCCGTGGTGAGCTCCGGAACTTCTTGGAACTCCATGTGGGCCGAGCCGAGACGTTCGACATAGACCTGCCCGGGCCGATTGACCGAGATCTCGACCACCTCCGCATCGGTCAGGAACGCCTTCAGCGGAGCGAGCGCCCGATAAAGGAAATAGTGCCTGCTGGACGCGGGATCAGTTGAGGCCACGTTCACGGCGTATTTCCTTCAACGCTTCGTCGACCGGGTCTTCATAGAGTGCGGAGAAGTCGAGGTCCTGCCGAACGAAAACGAAGATGCGCTCACCCTGGCTCACGCTGATCGTGGGCGGGATGCGCAGAGAGTCGCCGAGCGCCTGGTTGGCCATGTCCGAGAAGGTTTGCGCGAGTGTTTCCCTGGCCAGCTCTTCCGCGCGCTGCGCATCGTCGCTGTCGCCGGATGCGGTCTGGCTGCCATAACCCGTCAGGTAGCTGGCGCCGGCGCCAACGACCGAGAGCAAAATGGCGGCGCCAAAGCGCTCGCGGAATTTCTTGTCGACTCGGCCCGTCAGTCCGGACCGGCCCAGACTGTCGGCGCCGATCGAGTTCAACCGGACTGTCACGCCGTCATCGCGCAGCATACGGCTCCACACGACGAAGATCCGCGTTTGGCCGCGCATGATCTCCGACTGGTATTCACCGATGAGGCGCGTTCCGGTGGGGATCAGCACACGCCGTCCATCGAAGGAATAGACGTCCTGGGAGACGATCGCCCTCACCTGCCCCGGCAGATCGCTGACGATTGCCGTCTCCAGAATACCCGGGATGAGCGTACCCTCCGGGACCAGGGCATCGATCCGCGCGATCCTCCTGGCTTTGGCGCTGCGATCGGAAAGGCTGGTCGCAGCCGCCAGAAACTTGCTGCTGCGATCCTCACCCGCGACGGAGAGCCCCTCCCCCTCCCCTCCGGTCAGAGTGCCGGGCCCGCTCGAAGCGGGATTATCGAGCACGATCAGTTTCGACCGGAGCCTTTCCGGAAACTCTTCCGAAGCGGCCTCGACGGCATCGGGGGGGCGGCGGGGCTGCACCGGGCACGGGCGGAGGCGGCACCTCGAACTCGGTGGTATCGACCTCTTCTGCTGGAGGCGGGGGTGGGGGTGGAGGCGGTATCTGGACCACATCCGGCGGCGGCGGCTCAGGCGCCGGTTCGCCCTCGCGCACGAAGGAGGGCGGCCGGAACGTCGTCGTGGTGAATTCCTCGTCCCCGTCGAGCATGTCGCGCACCGGCGGCTGCCGGTTGGCGAGGATCATGTATGCCGCCACGAGGCCGAGCAGGATCAGTATGGCGCCGCCGGCCAGCTGCTTGCGACGGACGGAGGTGTCGGCGACGGCGGGATCGTCGTTGTCGGCCAGGGTTTCAAGTTCGGGCGAGCGTTTCATCCGTTGCCGCTCCGGCGCCGACGCTTTGCCTTGTCATCCTCGACCGGTCCTAGAATGGCAGGGTCCGGTGCCCCGAAATCGGGCTTCCTCAAATTGAAGATGCAGACCCATTGATTGCCTTCGCGAAGGGTGAACTGGGTCGCTGTGCCGTCGACGACAATGTAGTCCCCTTCCCTGCGGAAGTTCCTCAGCGTCTCGGAGAAATCCGAGTTGACGGCGAAGATCGCAGGCACTTGGCCGTCGAACTTGAAGAAGGTCTTGTTGCCGTCGTCGAAGACCATCAGCGGCTTCAGCCGCGCGTCACCGGAGAACGAATAGTCGATATTGACGTTGGCCTTGTCGATCCCGGAAATGTTCGGCCAGGCGGCGCGCTGCTCCGCCTCCTTACGCAAGGCGGCATTGAGGTTCTTCTCCGGATAATGGAAGCGGATTCCAAAAACCTTGCGGGCGGCCTCGGGCGCGAAATCATGAAGCTCGAGATAGTAGATGCGCTTGGTCGTCACGACGTTCATGTTCGTCACGACGTCCTTGGCGATCGGCTTGACGAAGAGGATGTTACCCTTCTCGGCCGGCACGACCTGCCAGCTTTCGGTGTCGCCGAGCGAGATCGTCTCGAATTTTTCCTCCTCGTCGAAGATGATCATCGTCGAGATGCCGTAGGTGGCGAACACCTGGACGACGTTGTTTTCCTGATAGGTGACGCTGGTCACACGCGCATCGAGCGAGCCGCCCTTCGGGGTCTGGGCCGCGTGACCTGGCCAGGACGCCACAAGCAAGAAGGCGACGGCAAAGGCGCGGCCCCTCATCGCGCGTCCCCCGGGGTGACGGTCTCCTGGTCGCGACGATAGGCGTAGACCTGGAAGCCGAGGGGGTTCTCGAAGCGCCATTCGTTGCGCATGGGTATGTCGGTGTAGCGGAAGCGGACAACCGAGATCCAATGACGAACGATCGACTCCGTGTCGCTGCGCTCGTTGGTCGAAAAGCGGACGATCGCGGTGCTGGCGTTCGGGAACGTCACCGACTTGATGTCGACCAGGACCCGCTTCAGACGCCCGTAGACCTTGGTCGGGTTCTGCGCATTGGCGGCGCTGTAGAGGCTCTGCAGCTCGCGCGCTGCCTCGTCCGTTGACAGGAGAGCGGCGATCCCGAAATTCTCCTCGATCGCATATGGATCGTAGCCTTCCCGAGCGCGGATGTAGCGGACCACATTCGCCTGGGTGATGGCCTGCTGTTCGGTGAGATTCGCCGGCCGTGTCAGGCCCGACTTGACCTCGATGTAGCCCGTCGTCTGGTCGACAGTGACGACATAGGGCTCGAAACTCTTCAGCGGCAACATCAGCACCACGGCCAGCAAACTGAGAACGGCGATCCCGGCAAAGACGATCGAGAAGAACCACGCGACACGCGCCGACCGCTTGGCCCGCTTGATGATCTCCTGCTCCCAGATGTCGCCTTGCTGGAAGTACGAGCACAGCGCTGTTTCGAACTTGTCGGCCATCCCTGCTCAGTTCCTGTCCTTCTCGATCGTGCATCGTCTTGCCGATCAGGGTTGCCTCGGGGTTCCGTTGGATGTGATCGCACGCTGCATCGAGGCGCCTGCACCATCCTGTCGCGGCGAGCGAAGTCTCGCCTGCACGCGATGGACGGCGGCCTGGGTCTGCCTCGCCGATTGACTGATCGCCTCACGGCCCCAGAAGATGCTGCGAGCCGTCATGAAGCGCGAGCGCGGCCCGATCGGAGTCGCCAGGCCGCCAGCGATTCCCTGCGCGAGCGACTGCACCTGGAAGAGCACAAAGCTGCCCGCGAGGCACAGCATGATGAAGGCGGCGAAGTCGCTCAACGTCAGTTCGCGATTGCCGGAGATTTGGTCGATTGACGTCAGTTCCGGCTCCATCGCTGCGATCAGGAAGGCGGCGATCACGTAGACGAAGAGTGGAATGATCGCGTAGAGCAGCGACTGGTTCAGCCATCCCATGGCGTAGCTGCGAGTCGCATCGAAAAAGAAGCAGGCAATGAAGATCGGCGCGGTGCCCAGCAGCACCCACAGCACGACCTTGGCCAGCACGAGAATGCCCAGCGCGATGGCGACGAACAGGCCGGCAAAAACCATGATGATCATGCCGATCAAAGCGGGCAGAACCGACAGATAACCAGCCTGCTCCGAAAACGCCGCGGCGGCGGTGTTCGCGGTCTTCCAAATTTGCGATAGCCCATTCGTGGGCTCGGTCACGCCCGTTCCGGATGCCGCCAGGATAGCGCGGCCCGCCGCCTCCGGCACCGTGGTCAGCCAGTCATAGACAAGATCGTTGAAGTTCGACCAGGTGCCGACCAGGATCAGGATGACGAACACGCGCACCAGCCGGCCGATGATCTCGGCGACGCTAAGCCGTGAGGTTCCGAGGAAGAGCTGCACACCATAGAACAGGACGGCCAGGATGAAGAGGAGACGCAGGAGCGGCTCGAGATCGCGGCTCAAAACCTCGTAGGCGCTCTGCGAGAAATTTTGCCCCGAAGCATCGATCCGATCCAAGAGTTCGCCAATGAAGTCGTCCACCGCCCTGCCCTATTCTTCTTCCGCGGACGCCAGGTCCTGGATTGCCGCCAACGCCGCGGACCGGTCCGCATTGACGGAAATCATTGGCCCGCATTCGTCCCCCGTGCTGGCATAGCTCGATAGATTGGCCGGCCGCTTGCACGGCGCGGTCTTCTCGCGCGGTGTACCGCACCCACCGGCAAGCACGGCCAGAGTGAGTAAGATGATGGTCGGGGCGAATCGACGGCGTCTCATTCGTACCGCAGCGCCTTTTTCGTGTTCGACATGTCGGTCAGCTTGCGCTGGTTCTCCGCGTGCAGCGACTGCACGCCGGCGTTCAGGACGCCGATCATCTCGTTGAGCGTCAGTCCCGTCTGAACCTGCAGCTGCGTGTTCTGGTCGATCGACCCCTTGATGTCTTCCGCCTGCCCGATCTCGCCACCGGCGCTTTCGAGGGCGGAGCGGCGCATTTCCACCGCAGCTTGAGAACCGGTGATCAACGCCGAGACGCCCATGACCGTCTTCATGAGCTCCTCGTAGGACTTGTCGCTGGCAAGCGAACTGTTGTCCTTCCCGGACAACGAACGCACCAGTTGCAGGCCGTTGATGAAGAGGGTGGCGGCTTGCACGACGTTGGGGTCGAGAGATCCGAAGTCGGCTACGCCGCTCTTCAGGATGCTGTCGAAGGAGGGGCATTGACGACACGCTGAAGCCATTGCCGATCGCGATGTCCTTCAGCGGGCCGGCGTCGCTGCCGCGGTCGCCGGTCACCGCCTTCAGGGTCTCCTCGACGGTGGTGAGAATTTCCTTGTTCGTGTCGAGGATCTTGCCGGTCTTCTCGGCGGTGTCGCGCGCAACCGCGTAGTTGGTCTTGTCGATGACCGGAATATCTGCTGCCGCCGGCACAATGCCTGCGCCGACCAAACCCAGGATTGCCATTGAACGTTTCATGTCGATCTCCATCATTGTGTCTCGAGAAGCAGCTCCGCTTGGCGGTCGATGCGCTGGACACAAGCCTTGGCATCGGCATCCCAGACGAAGCCCTCGCGGTCGTCGCAGAAACCGGCCACCGGCCGATCATCATCGCCTTCGTTTCCGTCGTATCGGGTCGAGCGGTTCGTGCCGGACAGGTCGCCAAGCGTGATCGCATTGCTGGAATTGGCAAGGTCGGCGAAGGCCGTTCCGAGCAGGATCAGCCGGTTCACGAGCTCGATGTTGGCGTTGCGCGCCCCGGAATTGTGATCCCAGCTGTCCTGGATGGTGCCGGACCCCATGTCGCCGAGTTGCGTGAGCCAGGACACGACGTCGCCGGAGCCGTCCCCGATCGCCGAGGTCAGGCCCATCGCGTTCATGGTGCTGGTTCGAGCACTCTCATAAGCGCCGCTACCGCCATAGTTCAGCGGAATGCCGGACTTGTCGGAACCGCCGAAGGCCGGAAGCCACCTTTGGGTTATTTTGGCGACATAGCCCTGCGTTTCCCTGAAGGGCGGGATGCCGCCATATTTGCTCACGTTGCCCGCGCCGGCATTGTAGGCGGCAAGCGCCAGCGAAACATTGCCGTTGTACTTTCGAAGCTGCTGCTTGTAGTAGCGCGCGCCGCCGCGCAAATTCTGCTCGATATTGTAGGGGTCGACGCCGAGGTCGCCGGCGGTCCCCGGCATGAGCTGGGCAAGGCCGATCGCACCCGCTGGAGATTTGGCACACGGGTTGAAGCGGCTCTCCTGATAGACGAGCGCCAGGAATTGGTTCTCGTCGATCCCCTCTTCCCGCGCGATCCGACGTACTTAGGCCGGCGATCGCCGGGTTGGCATTCGCCGCGGCCACCGGATCGTCTTTTCTAGCCGGCCGATACATCGAGCAGGTCACGCTCTGGTTGCTGACGTATCGGTCCTCGTCGACCTCCTCGATCTCGGTGGTCTTTTCATCACGATCCTTGCGCTCGTCCAGGATCTTCTTGTCGATGGTCGGAATGTCGGCGAGGGCCGATGAGGCAAGCAAGGTGAGTACGATAGACAGACGCGTGATCATGACGCACGCCCCCAGCCGCAGAATTCGGGCAACCAGTTCGCCGGATCGTCGCCGAGCCGCGCGCGAAGGGTTGCGCACTGCTCAATCGTCTCCTTGCGGCCGGACATCACGCGCACCAGATCCGGCATGGAGGACAGATCGAGGCGGGCGATGACGGAATCATTGCCGTGCTTGATGAGAAACGTCCGCCGTTCCGGCGGCGTATTGCGAATGAAGGAATACTCCTTGGCGGTCAGGCCGAAGCGCCGAATGTAGCTCTCCTCGTCGGCACGCGGATTCGGAAAGTGCAGGTTCGTCGCGGACTGCTCGATCAGCGTGTGCGACTGGGGCGCGCGTGCGATGTCGGCCGCCGACTGGGTCCCGAATCCGACGATCCCGTTGAGTTTTCGGATCGTCTTCATCTTGTCGACGATGTAGTCGGAGAAGATCGGGTCCTGAAGAAGCTTCCAGCCTTCGTCCATGAAGATGAGCACCGGCTCGCCGGTGAGAAGCTCATCCAGCCGATGGTAGAGATACATCAGCGCGGGAGCGCGCATCTCCCTGTTGTCCAGAATGTGCGTCATGTCGAAGCCAAAGATCCGCCGGCCGGAGAAGGACAGGACGTCCCGTGGCGCGTTGAAGAGCCACGCCTTCTCACCCTCGAACCACGGGCGCAGGCGTGACTGAAGGTCGTTCGCGCCGGAGCGCGCCCTGCCCATCAGCAGCCCGGACAGATTGGCAAGTGTCCGCTGCTCGACGGGCTCCTGGCAGATGCGCCCGATCGCACCCTCCAGCGTGTCCTCTTCTTCCTGGGAGAATCCGCTGCCGTCCGCTGGATCGAGCATGGCCTTCAGCAGCCGATGCAGGAATTCGCGGTTTGACGCCGTATTCTCCATCTGCAGTGGATTGAAGCCGGTTGCGACCCCGGGCTGCAGCACCTCATAGTCGCCGCCGACGGCGCGGATGAAGATCTCGGCGCCCCGGTCCTTGTCGAAAAACACCGCGCGCGGTTCCGGCGAGATGCGGAACGCCTGCGCCAGCAGGAAGGTCAACGCCACGGTCTTTCCCGACCCCGTCGGGCCGGTCACGAGAAAATGGCCGATGTCGCGCTGATGGAAGTTGAACCAGTAAGGTGTCTGCGACGTCGTCTCGAGGATCGAAATCGGCAGGCCCCAATGCACACCGGAGGCCTTCCCGGTCGCAAAATTGTGGAGTGACGAGAATCCGGAAAAGTTTGCGCTGGACAGCATGCAGGAACGCGCGATGTAGGCATGGTTGCCTGGCAGCTGCGCCCAGAACGAGGCCTCCATGTTGAGGTCCTCGCGCAGCCAGTTGATGTTCATGTCGGTCAGACATGACCCAAGCTCGGCGACCGCCTTGTCGAGACCGGCGAGATCGCGTGACAGGCACAGAAGGCTGAAATGGTGATAGCCGAACACGGCCTCCTGGTTGAGCAGGCTGTTGAGCGCGAAGTCGATATCGGTTTCGACGGTGCTGCCCGATTCATCCGATGCCCTGATCTGGCGCTGCAGCCGCGAAATGCGTTCCTGCGCGATCGGCTTGTCGGCGAGCGTGAACGATTGCGTGCAGATGAACTCGTGGTTCATCTGCAGAAGGCCATCGAGCATCCCCGGTCCTGAAAAGGGTGGGTGCTCCTTGATCGACAGCATCGCCCCGAACCGGTTCTCGGCTGCGGTTGGGCCCTGCGCCTGCATGGTCCGCTTCGAGAAGTGCAGCCGCGACGTTCCGACATAGCTGCGGATGCCCATCCGCGGCAGTCGCAGATCGCGCGAAAGGCCACATGTGAGGATCGAGTTGAAAAACGCGCAGGGCTCTGAATAGGGTTCGCCGTCGCGATGAACGATCCCGAGCGGGCGTGCCCCATACTTCTGCAGTTCGCGGGTGACGTTGCCGACGACCTCTTCGAGCTCGTTGACCCGCTCGTGCAGCTTCTGCTGCATGACTTCCGCGCCTGAAGATCGATCGAGCAGACTTGAAAACGTCTCGGCGGCACCCAGCGCGCCACGCATGCCGGAGCGAACGACCGTCAGGTAGAGCTCGTTCGTGAACATGCGCTTCTCACGCAGCGCCTCCATGTAGCGCGTGTTCAAGAGGTCGCAGAACGGATCGGAAAAGCTGCCCGCGATCGCCGGTTTGACTTGCCTGCGGATAACCGTCGACCAAAGCGAATACCGGCTCGAGCCCAGTGCCCGGATCAGGGTGTTCTGGACGACCGCGCGCATGTTGAGCTCGGCCTGGTCCTCCGTCTGGAAGAACAATCCGTCGAGCTTGATCACCGAGAGAATTGCGCCGCTCTCGAGCCCGATCACGGTGTCGGCAACGTGACGCAGATACGGGACGTGCGTGGATAGCGGCCGCTCACGTCGCTGTTCCCGGCCAAATCCCAATTCTTCGATGACGACGTTCAGCATGATCAGGGCCCGTAGGAGTTGGTCCGCCAGAACAGGCGGTTTGGCGTGCGCGGCGTTCGACGCCCCACGACCTGGGCGAGGTCGAGGATGCGGATGTCGCGGCTGCACAAGGCAAAGAGCGCAAGATAGGTGAGAGGTGCGATTCCCACCGACCAGAAACTCGCGCTCACGAGGAAGGCGATCAGCGTCACGCCGACGATGATGTAGAAGGCGTTCAGCGGAATCCCCCACATCATCGGCGGTCTGGTCAGGCCGATCACAAGAGGCGTCAGCTCAGGCTTCTCGTCGGTGAATTCGGCCATTTGCCTAGTTTCCCACTGCTGCGATCATCTCGTCGACGATCGCAGGCGCTCCGAAGACCAGGCCGATGCCGAGCACGACCGCGCCGGCGGTGAACCACGAGAGACGGCCGGCGAAGGCGAGAAAACCCAGCGCGATCACCGCTATGATCGCGAGCAGACGCCCGAACGGACCCGTGATGAAATCCACGATCATCTGTACCGCTGTTTCCAGGGGGGGCGAAGGCACCCGAGGACTGCGCCAATGCGGGCTCCGACAGGATGACGCCTGCGGACAGAATCGTCGCGAAGACCAAAGCCTGGGAGGTGGGGCGCTCGGGTCGATGGTAGGAAATGTTGCTCATGTCGGCCTCCGGCTAAAAATGCATGACCCCGCCGACCCACTGCCGACGTTCTCTCGATGTGATGACGCCGCTGACGCTTGAAGCAGTCGCGTCGGTCCTTTCGTGATTGGCGCTTGCCGTTGGCCCAAATCCGTTCAACCCGAGCTGGAGGTTGATGACTTCCGCGACGTACCTTGCCGTCTCGTTGAAAGGGGGAATGCCGCCATGTTCGCGGACGCGGCCCTCGCCGGCGTTGTAGGCGGCCGCGACCAGCAGGGGATTGCGGAACTCGTCCGTCAGCTCGCGCAAATACCGAACGCCGCCATCGATGTTCTGCTTCGGATCGCAGATGTCCGAGACGCCGAAGCGCTCGGCTGTGTCCGGCATCAACTGCATCGGTCCGCGTGCGCCCCTGGGAGAATTGCGCAACTGATCGAGCCGGCTCTCCGCCGTGGCGATCGCGATCGCAAATTGGATATCGACGCCGTGGCGCCGTGCGGCCGCGACAACCATGCTCGTGATTTCTGCCGGCGTGGCCGGGGACGGGCCACAGCGACTTTCATCGGGACCAGCTTCGCTCACAAAATTGCTGTCAAAATGATAAGTATCCTGCTTTGGCTCGGATGCGTCATCGGACGTTACCGCAAGCGCTCCTTCTGCCGCGTCCTCCGGTGCCGCTGCGGGAACCACTTCACCGGTCGCGCCAACGACATACTGGCGCTGCGACCTCGCCCAGCGTGCTTCATCGACCGCATCTGCCGAGAATGTAGTGGCGCTTCCCTGCCCCGGTTCTGCCCAGTTTTCACCCATATCGGCCACTCCTTCCGACGCCTCGGAAGGATGCGATTCCCTTGGTACGATCGCGCATAAGCTCGTGAGAATTGTCACCGCGAGCAGCGGTCCGATCGGTCGAATGGACGATTGAGTCGCCATGGTGTCGCATCCAAAGCCTTGTAACGACGGGTGTTCGGCATGGTTAGGTGAGATCAAAAATAATGTCAATTTGATTGTGATTTTTTCTTGCAATATGGATGGAGGCGCGTCAATGTCGAGCAAGATGACAACCTGGAGGCGACAGCAGATGAGACGGGCAGCCGCTTGCGTGATGGCGGTCAGCGCCTGCTTGCGGGCATATGGGGCCGAGCCGGTGGATGAGGCTTATGTCCGGTCGCTGGCGGCGCCAGGAAAGACCGTCCTGGTCATGGAGTATTATGATGGACAGGGAACGGTGTCGGAACGCAAAGGCTTTGCCTCTGCTTCAGGATTCCGCGCCGTCTCCGCAACTGACTTCCGTGTGGACACCAACCTGACGGTGCATCTGTGCGGCATCGAGCCCTGCGAAGGCGACATGGTCAATCGCAAGGAGGATTTTGCAGGCTCCTGCGACGAATATGCCCGGCGCGGTCTCGAGACGCTGCTCCAGTCGCCAAAGGTGATCTACTGCCGAGCCTTCGTCAGCGAGGCGGGGGCGAAAGCCCAGGACGCGACCTGCTACGGCTACTACAACTATCCAGGCAGCCTCGACATAATCGACATGTTCGAGGAGCAACTGGTCTCGGTGGGTAGCCACCGCATTGCGAAGCGGCCAGATGGTACGCCGGCACGAACTGACCTCGAGGAGGCCGAGGCGATCGGCCGCAAAGGTTACGGCATGTGGGCCGATCCCAGGGTCTCGGGGCAATGAAGTGCCCTGCCCTGTTCCTTGTGCTGGCAATCGGTTCGACGCAGGCCATTGCTGCGCCGTCCGACGGCTACTTCGAGCTCGAGACGGGCGTGACGCTTGAAAGCGGCGATAGCTGGAGCGACGGCGGCCAGCACTTTCGTCTGTTCGGTATGCAGGCCTGTCTGCGCGGAACTGTCTACACGGATAGGACCGGCGCCCGACGCGATTGCGGTGAAGCTTCGCTTGCCGTCCTTGCCGCCTACATTGCCGACACAAAGCCCCTCTGCGCGCAGGTCGCGCAAACGCCCGAAACGGCCTTCGTGTCCTGCTACGCGTCGATCGGGCCCGATCGGCTGGATCTCGCCATTCTGATGATCTCCTCGGGCTTTGCCTTCGCCTCCCTCGACGTGCGCGGCCTGCCCCATCACGCCCCTTACGCTGTCGTGGAGCAGGCCGCGCGGGAGAAAAAGATCGGACTCTGGCAGTTCGACGATGTTCAGCATCCGGCAGTCCTGCTTGGTCAGGCCGCGCGCGATGGAGGGAGCCAGCCGTGACTCGACCGATGGTTCGGGCGAGTCTGCTCGTGCTGCTCATGGCCGCCCTGCCCTGCCCTGCCCTTGCAGCAGACCTATCGCACCAGGGCCTTTCCACCGGCGTCGCGGAACCAACTCACTCTGCGGGCGCGCCCCTGAAAATCTCCGGTCGCACATCTGTCATCGATGGACGAACGCTCCGGTTTCCCGCAGGGGGCAACAAGATCCGCCTTGCTTCGCTTGACACCTGCGAACTGCCGCAATGGTCTTACGACCCGCGCCGGCATGGCGAGAGCGAAATCCCCAAACCGGTGCCGTGTGGGCCGTTGGCTAAGGCTTGGTTGGAGCGCACGGTTGGCAACGCTCAGGTGACCTGCATCGTCCAGGCGGCCGATTCTGACGGCGCCCTTCTCGGCCGTTGCTCCGTCCGCGGCCGAGACCTCGCCCCGGAAATGCTGCGCGTCGGCTGGGCGAAAACGATCTCTCCGGCGCCTGCTGAATATACGGCCTGGCAGCAATACGCCATGTCGGCCCGCCACGGCATGTGGGCTACCTATGTGCTCGACATGCCGGAATGGCGCGCCAAGGCTGTCGACCGGACACTGTCGCGCCGACCGATCGCGGATTTCAACCTGCTGGCCGAACGCGAGCGCGAGATTTCGCCACCATTCGAGGATGCACGAAAGCGTCCACTGCGAACCGACCGCTAAATAATCGAAGGAGAGCTCCCATGCATCTTGCGAAACTGACCGCAATTGCCACCGTGCTGTCCGGTGCCGGATGTCTCTCGCTGGCCGATCGCGCCGAGGCCGGCGAATGGGGCTGCGAGGTGCTTCTATGCGCCTCGTCCTCGAATCCATCCTGGCGGGGTGTGCCGGCGTGCCACCCTCCGATGCATCGCCTGATTTCGGCGATGCGAGGCTGGGGCTTCTCCTGGCCGACCTGCCCCGAAGCAGGGACTGGCAGACCGGGCTATGAAGTGTATGACGATTGCCCGGCAGGGTGGAGCATTGGCTATAGCGACCAGGACCACGGCGGCGGGCAGCCCGACCTCTGCGTGCAGGTGAGAAACACCTGTCCCCCAGGTTTCGGTGGCCGCGACGATTGCCAGCAGACCGTCACGATGCCCAGGCCTGTGCGCGAGGAACCATACTATTTCGACATCCGGCATCATGACGGCAGTCTCACCCGACACTGGTTCAACCTACGCCGGTAGTCACCGGCACGAATGCCGGTTGCCGCAACGCACGTGCCTGTTCCGTTGGATCCCTGGTCACCAGCGCCGGCTCGTGCTGCAAACGAGAGCCTCGGCCAAGTCCGACCTGAAAGGGTGCAGTGTGCGGACGGCACATTGGACTTCGCTGACATGTAGGGCTGCGACGTTGGAGGTCATGAGCGCCATCAGGTAGACCAGCTTCTCACGTGCATCTCGAGCGTTTGCAGGCTTGGAAGAAATCAGCCGTGCGAAGGCGGACTTCTCTCGCCAGCGATAATAGACCAGCACCGGATAGCGCAGAACCAGCCGCGCCTGCTCATGATGTCTTTCCAGTGCGACCCTCTCAGATCGCAATCGACTGTGACGCGCGATGTTCGACCACATCGTCTTGTCGGATCGCGTGAAGAATCCAGTCATTTTTGGCTCACCAGGCATTACTGGAACCAAGTTCCATGCTCACAATTAGCGTCGGCACTCTGGGGGCTGCCCAGGACGTATCTCCTGGGAAGGAATTGAAGGGTTTGGGTCTCGCGGCATTGCTCAGAGCAGTGAACCGGGCAGGCAATTCCTGGTCTATGCCGGAATTTGGTGACGTCGCCCTCGAGCCATCGACGTCACCATCGCCCCGGATGCGGAACACCGGGAGCGGATTGTGCTTGCAATCTCCAGATCGGCGCGGAACGGCGAGCCGTCATCGCGGGAGGGCGTCGGAACAGCGATCGCTCATCATGGAGAGCTGCTGCAAGGCGTTTTCGAAGACGAGAACGGGCGGCTTCATCGGGGCCTGGTGACCCTCCCCCTCCCAGCGATGACATCGCAGGCGACCTTCATCGGGGGCCATTCAGTCAACGTCACCGTTCGCCCCGATGGCAAGGCAAAGGCGAGCGCCGCGGCGCGTCTGACGCTTGATCATCTGGCCATCGCTGAAGGCGGTGCGCTGGATATAAGGAGCGACATACCAATCGGTCACGGCTACGGCTCATCGACCGCCGATGTGGTGGCGGCCATACGCGCCGTGGCGGCAGCATACGCTGCCCAACTGGTGCCGTCCCGCATCGGTCGACTTGCGGTCGCCGCCGAACAGGCCAGCGACGCCATCGTCTTCGATGGCCACGCCATCCTCTTTGCGCAGCGGGAGGGCATCGTCCTGGAGGATTTCGGCGGCGCTTTGCCGCCGCTCCTCCTGGTTGGGTCAAAGGCGAATGGTGGCCAGCCGATCGACACGCTCACCCTGCCACCCGCACGCTACGACAGTATGGAGATTCAACAGTTCCATGCTGCGCGGACTGGTCGCCTATGCCGTCCGTCATCAGGATCCGGTCTGTCTTGGACGCGCGGCAACCGCCAGCGCCTGGATCAGCCAGCGACGGCTGCCCAAACAGGGTCTCGAACAGGCCATCGCGATCGCACA
The DNA here is from genome assembly GCF_024699925.1 of Mesorhizobium sp. J428. Lineage (NCBI taxonomy): Bacteria > Pseudomonadati > Pseudomonadota > Alphaproteobacteria > Hyphomicrobiales > Phyllobacteriaceae > Mesorhizobium > Mesorhizobium sp. J428. The sequence continues at coordinate 113,109 of NZ_JAJOMX010000005.1, read as the reverse complement.
GAATGCCGAAGCTTGTGGCGTCCAGGTGGCGCATAGCGGTTCACTCGTTGGCATCCTCTTCGACCGGGCGGGCAAGGATTTGCGGCGGCGGGCGCATCGCGTCGCGGCTTCGCTACGCAGGGCGGGCTTCTGCGACATCGAGTTTCACCAGATCAATGACGATGGCGCAAAATGGTAGCTCTGGAGCGCGACTACTTCCGCGCGCTCGAGACACCGCGCATGGCCACGCTGTCTCCCAATCTGGTCGCAGCAGCCTTCCCGCTGATGAAGCTCATGCCGGCGCGATACATTTTGGATCGTGCCGCCGCCGACGGCGCGCTCCAGACCGGGGGGCGCATCGTCGAGTCGACGTCTGGCACCTTCGGCATGGCTCTCGCGCTGCTGGCGGCTGCCCGGGGATATCGCCTGACCCTGGTCACCGCTTCAAGCCTCATCGATGCGAAGTATCGGGCGCGCCTTGAAGGGCTTGGCGCAACGATGATCATTACCGAGGATCCTGACGGCAATGGCGATCAGCTGCGGCGTCTGCAGCGGCTCGAGGGCATCCGGCGCGAAGAACCGGATTGCTTCTGGCCACGGCAATATGACAATCCGGGAAACGCGCTTTCCTATGCACGTCTGGCCGAAACCCTGGTGCGGACGATGGGCAAGATCGATTGCCTTGTAGGTTGCGTCGGGAGCGGCGGCTCGCTATGCGGCACGGGGGCATTTCTGCGCGCGGTCTTTCCGCACCTTGTCATCATCGCGGTCGACACCCACCGCAGCATTCTGTTCGGACAACCGGTCGGAAGAAGACTACTGCGCGGCCTCGGCAACAGCGTCCTGCCGCGCAACCTGCGCCACGACCTTGTCGACGAGGTACACTGGGTCGGCGCCTACCCCGCCTTCGGTGAAGCGCGGCGCCTGTTGCGGGAGCATGGCATTTTCCAGGGGCCGACCAGCGCCGCCGCCGCCCTTGTCGGTAGGTGGGCGGCGACAAGGCAGCCCGGCGCCCGAGTCGCGGTCATCATGGCGGATGAGGGATACCGCTATGCGGATACCGTCTTTGATGATGCCTGGCTTGCCTCATTGCCTGGATGGTCCTGGCAGCGGCATCCGGAACCAAGATTGCTCACCGCGATCGCACCCGCCTCCGAGGCGGACTGGACAAGGTTCGCATGGTCGAGACGGAGCCTCGACAAGGTCGTCAGCGCCCAGCCCATACCTCGGGGGCGCTCGAATTAACATTCAGGGCCACGCTCTGCCCTCGGAATCAGCAACCTAGGGTCGTTATGAGCCAGCCACTCCCAGGCGTCGCCCGTCGATTGAAAGACGGTGTGGTCCGCAGCACGGCTGACCGAACGATCGAGGTCCTTGAGCCCGCTGGCAGTGACGACCGCGACGACACGCTCCTCAGGAGCGATAACGCCCTCACGCCGCAGTCTTGCAATGGCGAGAAGCGGCGTCACCGACGTCAGTTCGGCGAAGATCCCTTCACTCGCCGCCAGGCGCTCCTGCATATCCACAAGCCCGTCATTGGTGACCGACACGGCACAACCGGACGAGTCCCGCAGCGCCTTAAGCGCCTGGTAGGCGCTTCGCGGTGCGCCGATGGACACGGCAAGACTTTCGAACGCAATGCTGCGTTCTTCAAGTCTGTCGCTTCCCGTGGCGAGCGCCCGCGTCAGCGATCCGTGCACCTCTGCTGCAACCATCCGTGGCAGGCTCGAGATCATGCCCTGCGCAAACAGCTCCTGGAACCCGGCCCAGACACCGGAGAGCGCGTCACCGTAGCAGACGGGCAGGACGCACCAGTCGGGCGCGACGCCATCGGACTGTTCGACCAGCTCATAGGCAATGGTCTTGTAGCCCTCGATGCCGAGGGGATGGCTGCCGACGACAGGCGCGCGAAAGGGTGAGGCAATGAACCAGCCATGGCGCGTCGCGGCCTCAGCAAGCAGCGTCCAGCGGTCCATCCTGTTGACAAGCGGCAGAACGGTCGCACCGTATTTTCGGATCTGCGCCAGCATCGCGCCGGTCGATCCGGGGAAGGTTGTGACAACACAACGCATGCCTGCGCGGGCCGCGTAGGCCGCAAGCGAGGCGCCGGCATTCCCGGATGAGGCGGTCGCTACGACCTGGGCGCCCTGCGCCCGCGCCACCGACACGGCAACGGTCGAGAAGCGATCCTTGTGAGACCAGGTCGGATTTCGACCCTCGTCCTTGATCGCGAGTCTCGGGACACCCAACATCCGACCGATGCGTTCCGCTTCGATCAGCGGCGTCTGACCTTCCCCCAGCGAAACGGCGTCGCGGGCTGTGCATGGCAGGGCGTGGGCAAATCGCCACAATGAACGTGGCGGAGTGGCCGCGATCACACGGGGTTCGACCGGCCTGCGATAAACCGGTCTGAGGTTGGCCGGTGCAACGTCGTGGCAGGCCGGGCAGCCTCTGGAATCGATCGCGATGGCCGGATAGGAGGCGCCGCAGCGTAGGCAGGCGAAGCCGACAATCGTCGCTGAGCCCGCGTTCTTGTGCCATTCCTGGCGATCGTTCTGCGGTGCTGACCGACCCTCGCCGGCTGCGGTCGCGGCATTCGCAGCAAGCTTGCTAAGAGATTGGCCGGGCATCACAATTCCCCTTCGCGAGAGCACTCGATCAGGGGCTCTTACAAACAGGCGCCGGCGGCCCTGTCAACGCGGAATGTTCACTAGAGTGTGTCGCACCATAGTGTGCACCGCCGCATCTTTCGCGTGATGAATCTTCGCGCCGTGTTTGGTCTGAACGTGCAGCGACTCCGCAGGGAAAGAAAGCTCTCCCAGGAGCAGCTCTCTTTCGTCTCGGGGCGGACGCGGGCTTATATCAGCAGCGTCGAGGCCGGTCGGCGCAACGCTACGTTGGACACGCTGGAGATTCTCGCGAACGCTTTGGGCGTCGAACCAGGGGACCTGATCACGGCAAGAATTCCGGAACGCCGCCCTCGTCGATCAGCGAAACGACAGACGTCAGAAGACCAGGCTTGAGCGAGCGGCGGTCTAAAAAATGGAAGACGACTTGCAGAATCGTGAACATATCCTGGCTCCTTTAGTGGATATTCGACGCCCTTGACGTTGAAGCTGGTCGCGGTCGCCTTCAAGTGGATGCCGACATTGCACGACCCCGGAAAGGTCTGACGATGAATAATGAGGCCATTCTAGAGCTGTTCAAGACGATTTCTGAAATCGACTCCTCGAGATCATATGAAAAAGTCCTTGAGATATTTCGTATTGTGCTTGAGCAGTACGGCTTGCAGAGCTTTCTCATTACTGGACTACCCGTACCGCACGACGACAAATGGCAACGTGCAATCCTGTGTGACGGATGGCCACGCGAATGGTTGACGCGTTACGAGTCCGAAAATCATTTCCTCCATGATCCATGCGCTGCCCGCAGCCGAATTTCCGCAGAGCCCTTCCTTTGGCATCAACTGCCAACGGAAGGCCTCACCTCCCGCGGGCGCCTGGTCATGGATGAGGCGACCGAGTTCGGCATGAAAGATGGGCTCTGCGTCCCCATCCACGTCCCGCTTGCGGGCCCAGCGGTTGTGACGGCGGCAAGCGACCGCATCGAGATCCCACCCGGCGCGATGCCTGTGATCGAGACGCTTTGCGTACACCTTTCGCAAGCTCAGCCGCTTGGAGCCTAGACGCGACAAGCCCACAGCGCCGCTGACGCCACGAGAGCGCGAGCTGCTGCAGTGGAGCGCCCACGGCAAATCGGCGGAAGATATTTCCTGCATCCTCGGGGTGACTACAAACACGGTTGAGAGCCATCACCGCAATATCCGTGAGAAGCTTGACGCGATAAACATCGCCCATGCCATCGTGAAGGCACTGCGCAGACACGAAATCCAGATCTAGCAATGCCGAAATTCAGGCATATGGAGTCGTAGGAGCTGTAAACTACCATCGGCGCCAGGAGGCGTCATGGTTCGGATGCAGGTGGTCACTTGGGCCAACAGGAAGCAGCACAGGAACCTGCTGGAGCGATATTTTCGCATCCGCTACGATATCTACGTCAAACGGCGACAATGGCGTGCGGTGGCGCGTCCCATCAACATCGAGATGGATGCGTTCGATACGGAGCATGCCGTGTACCTGATGGCGCTCGACAGCGCGGACAAGCTCGTGGGCGGGTCACGACTCGTCCCCACGCTGCAGCCTCATTTGCTGGGCAATGTCTTTCCGCAGCTCGCTCCCGGCGGACCGCCTCGGGCTGCGGACATCTACGAGTGGACGCGCTTCTTCATCAGTCCAGCGCTGCGCAGCCGTGGCAGGTCGTCTCCGGTCGCGGGCGTCGTCCTTTGTGGTGCTGTGAGGTCGCTCGCGCGCTCGGTATCCGCCAGATCAGTGTCGTGTGTGAATCCTTTTGGCCCAGTCGACTGCGTGCCCTTGGCTGGACGATCGTTGAACTCGGTGATGTGCTTCAGCACGACGATGGCGACATCATTGCCCTTTTGATCGAAGTCACACCGGAAGCGATTGCCAGCACACGCCGCGCTTATGGGATCCACGAGCCAGTTCTGGCTGAAACTTCGATCACCGGTTGACCGTCCCGGTCGCCGGACCACGGCTGACCAGCTTGTCACCGCCACGGTCGGCGCGGTCGTCAGCTAGCTAGCAGACGGCAACGCTGCAGGTTGATCCGTGCATGAGTCAGATGGCCTGACCCATTCCAGCGCCCCGGCCTTCTTCCTGGTGTTCGTCCGAATTCTTTGCGCGGAATCGATAGTCAGCTGTTTGCGGCCGTGATCGAGCTGCCAGGAACACCGCTGTCCTGCCTACTGGCGTCCCAGATTGCCTGGCTGATGACCACACTGTCACCAGCCTCTGTGCCGTTCCGAAGGTCGATGCGCGACTCGCCAGCCTCGTGTCCATGCCGGGATTCCGCCACACCAAGCCAGACGCGGGTGTGACAGCCTGACCGCAGGATTGTCGGATGGGAGCGTGCCGGAATGACGGCTGTGTTGCGTGAGATCGGTCTCAATGATGAGGAAATGGTCGCCGGCATAGCTGTCGATCCCGACACTGAGCCCTATTCCGGGGGATCAATCGCTGGCATTTTCGATCAGTTGCGCGCCTCGCCGCCACGCCAAACGCCATTTGCGCTTTTCGATGATGATCGCGTTGTCGGTTTCATCGTTGCACGGGAAGACGCAGCCCTGCCCGCCTGGGCAGAAAGAGGTTGCATGACGCTGAACAATCTGCGGATCGACGCGCGCCTCCAGGGGCGCGGCTACGGCAAGGCCGCCATCCGTCTTGCAGCTCAATGGATCGCACGAGAGCGGCCGGCCGTCACCCATGTCATGTCGAGCGTGAACGTCGCCAATCTCGCGGCCTTCAACTTGAACCTTTCCTGCGGGCTGGTGCCCACGGGGCGGATCGTCGACGGGCGGATCGGGCGCCAAAAAATCATGATCGCTCCGATCCAACGTCTTTGCGCTGATCAGCCAGCCTCGACATCGACCAGGAGCTTGTAGAGGCAATCGCCCGCCGCGGCGAGCATGGGCGCGCGGCGGCAGGCAACCATCCCGTCCTCCGTAAACACGACCTTTTCCGGCTTTCGCCACGGCCGATCGATGCAATGAATGAGCCCGGCCGGCTGACCGGACTGGACCACTGCGCCAAGATCGACCGCTGGTTCAAACAGCCCCTTGTGCATCGCGTAGACGAAGGCCCCCCTGTCCCGAACTCGCATGAAACGGGTCGGCGTAGCGGTGTCGGTCTCGATGCGCGGCAGGATGCCAGCGCGCTTCAGGATGCGCCGCAGTCCCTGTTCGGCGATCGCCAACCCCTCCCGCGACAGGGTAGCGCGGCCGCCAAGTTCGGCGGTCAGCACCGGCACCCCAAGCCCCTGCCCGACTGCCGAGAACGTGGTCCTGCCGCCGCCGCCAGAACCGTCGCTGATGGAGGTGATCGGAGCGCCGAACGCGACCGCGAGGTCGGCAAGCTCCCGTTGCTCCTTTTCGGTCCCCCCGCTTCTGATCAGCGCGCATGGCAGGTAGTCACATGATCGTCCGCCTGCGTGGAGGTCGACGGCAAGATCCGCCATGGGAAGGAGCACGGTGGTGACGTAGTGCGCGATCATCGCCGTCGGCCCGCCAACGGGATCGCCTGGAAAGGACCTGTTGAGGTTGCCTGCGTCCAGCGGCGAGACGCGCCGGCCGGCCTCGACGGCGGGAGCGTTGAGCCCGGGCAGGATGATGATCCGCCCCTTCACATCGGCCGGATCAATCTCACGCGCCAGCGCGGCAAGCGCGACCTGCCCTTCATATTCGTCGCCATGGCTGCCAGCCATGAGTAGAGCCGTGGGACCTGCGCCGTTCCGAATGCACACGACGGGGATCGGCACCACGCCATAGCCCGACAGGTCCGTCGAATAGGGCACGCGCAGCCAGTCGCATTGCTTCCCGTCCGCCTCGAGATCGAGCGGCGTCCAAACCTGCGTGTAACCCGTCATTGACGCTCTCTCAGTGTTTCAGGATCGTTTCCAGAAAAAGCCGCGAGCGGGGATGTCCCGCCGAGCCGAAGAAGTCGCGCGCGGGCGCGCGATCGAGGATGCATCCGCCGTCCATGAAGACGACCTGGTCGGCGACTTCACGGGCAAAGCCCATCTCATGGGTGACGCAGACCATCGTCATGCCGTCACGGGCCAGCGCGACCATGACGTCGAGCACCTCCTTAATCATCTCCGGATCGAGCGCCGAGGTCGGTTCGTCGAAGAGCATGATTCGGGGATTGAGGCACAGTGCCCGGGCAATCGCCACGCGCTGCTGCTGCCCACCGGAGAGCTGGCCGGGATAAGACATGGCCTTCTCTGGTATCCTGACCTTCTCCAGATGGGCCATGGCGATATCTTCCGCCTCTCCGCGACCCTTGCCGGCCACGCGGCGCAACGCCAGCGTGCAGTTGGACAGCACCGTCAGATGTGGAAACAGGTTGAAGCTCTGGAACACCATGCCGGTCTGGCGGCGCGCGGTGGCTGTCTCCCTGGCATTGAGGCCGAGTGTCGTTCCTGCGAGACGCAGCGTGCCTTCCTGATAGCTTTCCAACCCATTGATGCAGCGGATGAGGGTCGATTTGCCCGAGCCCGACGGTCCGCACACGACGACGCGCGCACCGCTTGCAACATCGAGGTCGATGTTGTTCAGCACGTGAAGCGCGCCAAACCATTTGTTGAGGCCCTCGATGCCGACGATGATTTCCGAGTGTGCGAGCATGGCTTGACCTGACTTTTCGTGATCTATCGTGTGCCGACCGCAAGCAGCCGCCGCTCCAGACGTTTGACGCCGTGGGAAATGACCAGGGCGAGCGCCAGGAAGATGAGGCCGGCCACGACCAGCGGCTCGGTGTAGCGATAGGTCTCCGAGGCGATATCGAAGGCGCGTCCCAGCATTTCGGGAACAGCCAGCACCGCCAGATACGGCGTCGCCTTGAGGATCGACACGAAGTAGTTGCCCAGTGGGGCCGCAATGTTGCGAAGCATCTGGGGCGCGATCACATAGAGAACGGTGTCGCGCCGGCCCAGCGACAGCGCACGAGCCGCTTCCGACTGGCCCTTCGGGATGGCATCGATTCCCGCCTTGAAGACCTCAGCCAGATAGCCGCTGTAATAGAGGCTGAGGCCCATGACGCCGACAGTCATCGAGCCGAGGCGAATGCCGTAGAAGGGGAGGACGAAATACAGAAAATAGAGCCAGGCCAGCACAGGTGTCGACCGGATGAAGTCGATCACGAAGCCGACGGTGAGGCCGGCGATTCCACCGGCGCGGCGCACCATCTCGAAGAAAAAGCCGATTGCAGCGGCACCGACGCAGCTGACGAACGCCACGCAAAGTGTCGTGCCGACCGCGCCGAGGATCGTCGGTACGCTGGACAGGGCGAAGGCCAGATCAAATCCCACGGGAGCGGCTCCCCGGTGCGGCGATACGCGCTTCCAGCCAGCGGCCGGCCAGCGCGATCGGGTAACAAACGACAAAGAAGGCGAGGAGCAGCGCCGTGTAGATCGCGACAGGATTGTACTCGACCTGCGCGATTTCCTTGGCGCGGAAGGTCATGTCGGTCAGCGTCACGAGCGACACCAGCGCCGTCGCCTTGACCAACTGGATCAGCGTGTTGACGAAGGTCGGGCTCATCGCGACCAGTGCCTGCGGCAGTTCGATCAGGAGGAGAATTGCCGGTCGCGACAGGCCAAGGGCCACGCCGGCCTCCTTCTGGCCCGACGGGAGCGCCTGGAGGCCGGCGCGCACCGCCTGGCTGGCATAGCCGCCGGCATTCAGGCCAAGAACCATGGCGCTGACCGTCAGGGCCGACAAGGTGATGCCGAAGACGGGCAGCGCATAGTAGAAGACGAATAGCAGGATGATGACGGCAGAGCTGCGCCAGAACTCGATGACGCCGGTTACCAGCAGTCGGGCGACGCCACGCGTGAGATATTGGGCGACGCCGAACACCAGCGCAAATGGAACGGCGAAGACCAGACCATAGGCAGTGACGGCGGCGGTCGTGCCGAGCCCCTGCAGAATGCCTAGCCAGATGTCGAACAGGCTCATCGGCATCCTTAAGGCTTTCTGCTGCACAGGTCGGCCGTGGTGACGCCTTGTGGAACGGCTTCTGCGTCGCCGAAGCCGTATCTCTTCATGATGTCGGCGAAAGTATCGGTCTTCTTCAGCTTGGCCAGCTGTTCATCGTATGTGGCGCGCAGATCGACATCCTCCTGCCGGAAGGCGATGGCCGCAAAGTTCGTGTGGGCTTCGCCCACATCGAAGGGTTCGGCTCGTTCCAGGCCCTGTGCACCCTTGCCGGCCAGGAGGCCGATGACGGTCGGCGACGCCATGAGTGCGGTGTCTATGCGGCCGGCACGCAGCGCGGACAGATTCGATTCGATGTCCGGAAACAGCAGCATGCGGCTGTCGGGCACGCCGGCCGCCTTGGCGTTGGTGGTGACAACGCTGCCGCGCCCTGCGCCCATGATGATCGCTTCCTGGGCGGCGATATCGGCGTAACCGTGGATCTTCTTCGGATTGCCGGCAAGTACAGATCGCTGCGTCCGGGGCTTGGAGGTCCGGCGCACCGAAGGCCACCTGCTTGCAGCGTTCGGGCGTAATCGCCAGACCCGATGCGACGACGTCGAAGCGGCCGGCGAGCAGGCCCGGGATCAGGGCTCCAAACTCGGTCACCTGGAATTCGAGGTCCTTGACGCCCAGATCGGCGAAGGCGGCCTTGAGAATGTCGGGATGCCATCCGGTGGGTTCGCCTGTCTTCTCGTCGCGAAATCCCCAGGGCGAGCGGTTGTGGATGCCGATGACCATCCGCCCTTCGCGCAGGATCCGTTCCTTCGTCGTTTCGGCGGACGCGTTCCCGTAACAGGCCAGCAGCAGCGCCGCCGCCATCCCGAACAGCCCCATCTTCCTCAAGGCCTGTGCAGCCATTTTCACCTCTCCCGTTGAATTGCTTGATGTCACGCGCGGCAAAGGCCGCCGACGTCTTCGCGGCCGCCTTCCGGAACCGGACAGGCATCGACGGTCGCCCGGTTCATCAAACGTCGAAGATCCTCGAGTGCGGATCGCATATGCGGCACCGGAAAATCCGTCAGGTCCGTATTGTCCTCCGCCTCGGTCACGATGACGGAGAGCTTCGCGGCGACCCCGGCGAGCGAGGTTGCGGGCGTCCGGACAAGGCGCTCCAGCAGCTCTTGTTCGCGCTTACTAGCCAGCGCCTCGGCCGCCTTTGCCTCTGCATAGGCCCGCCTCGTGCCGTCGCGGCCCCCTGCCCTGCCGGCAGGTTTTCCGTCGAGGCTTCCCGAGGATCGTCTGCGCTCCAGCAGCTCGGTCTCGAGCCGCTGTTGCCTGAGACATTGCTCCGCCATCGCGGCATGCGCCTCGGTCCAAGCCTGTGACAACGCCAGGGCCGGGTCCGTGCGGGTCGGCGCACAATCCGCGGAACGGATCGTGGACGTCTCCCGTCCAAGCGTGACGGAAGGCAAAGTCGTGGTATTGTCGGAATCAGCCATGATCCGAGCTCCAGACAGCTTGGTATTGGTTAGGCCGCGCAGGATGTTGAAGGCATCCCGTGCGGCCGAATCTGTAGTGCCGACCTTATGTCACTTTTTGTGACTTTATCAAGAAGAAATGTCATGAAAAGAGACATTAAGCCGGAACAGCTGCGAGCAGCCCGTGCGCTTATCAATTGGAACCGGGACGACTTGGCAGCTGCGTCCGGCGTCACGATTCGAACTTTGGCACGAATCGAAAGCGGACAGACCTCACCCCGCCAGACGACAATGCAATCGCTAGTTCGCTCGTTGGAAGCTGCGGGAATTGAGTTTATCCCCGAGAACGGTGGCGGCGTTGGCGTGCGCTTGGCGCGTCGATCCGATCAAGGCTGAAAGGCGCGAAGGGCTTTGTCTAAATCAGCCATTACGGAAACGCAAAGCAGCATGGTCAGCAACGAGGACAGTGAGCTGGACGACCAGAGCATAGCCGTGGTCGGCTTGACGTTAGCACGACCCCGAGGTGCTCTCGGCAACTATTCCGGGAGGCTCCAAAGGATCGCTACTGCCCTGGAAACTAGTCATTCAGCTGAACTATGACCTGCGCGCGCTGGCTCGACCAAGAAGAGCAGACCGCTTACCTGGGCTTGGCAGCGGCCGCCTTCTTCTTATTCCCAGGGCGATGCTTCAGCCACACGTCGTTCATGTCGACGCCGTCGTCGATCGCATGCTTCATCTTGTTCCTGGCGTTATCGGAGAAGCACGGGATCTTCAGGTTGCCGTACTCGAAAACATGACAGCAACCCCCGTCCTTGTCGATCTCGAGGTGCCGCCGAAGGGCAAGTGAGCGCGGCTCCGTCAGCGCTAGCTTCTTGGCCAAGTCGCTGGCACGTAAATAGAACTTCTTGTTGAGATCGACTTCGCGCACAGCAGCCGCTCCCGCGGGATCATCACCCGCGATGAACTGGACCGGTGCACCTTGCTTCTTGGTGAAGTGCACCGTGATCGTCGGGCCTTCGCCACCGGTCTCGGTGCTAACCGTGTTCAGGCGTGGGAACACCTCAGCGAACGACCTGCCCTCCTTCACAGCCTTCTCGATGCGGTTGATATCCTTCTCCGATATCTCGACGCCTTCGTGAACTACAGCCTCCATGGCTAGGAGAGAGCGGATGCGGGCGCGGGCTTCGTCACGCTGCCGCTTTCCCGGCGCAAGAAGGTCGGTGATCAGGTTGTATTCCCGGTCCACCAGGAAATCAAAATCGCCGGGCGGCATCGTCGATACAGGGAGTACGCGCGGGGGAATGTGAGAGTTGAGGTCAGTCTCGAGATGGAGCTGCAGGTAGGCATCGAATGCCGTTATCATCGCACGGGTGTGCATATATAGCGGGTCCTCCGACACAAAGATGAACCAGTGCTGGGCGGCGTCCCGAAGAGCATCGACGGCGCGGAAAATGCCGGCTTCCGACTCCGTGAGACCGTGGTTGGCTTGGCAGAGGCGGAGACATTTCTCGAAGCCCATCGACTTCCCTGTCTCCTTGTCGAAGACTTTGGCTTTCCGCTGACAAAGAACGGCCTTCAGGAGCATTTCGACGGCATGCTGCAGGTGGAGCAGCACCGACGTGACACGCCCATCCTCGTCATAGGAGTTGAACGAGGTCATTGCGATCCGGAGGGAGCAGATCGCTTTTGACTTAAGCGTGCGTGCATCGCGTCCGAGGGGCATCACTTCGAATCCTGTGGAAGAATGATAGCAGAAGACAGGAGCGATAGCGTTACATCAGCTGGCGTTATCCCAGCATAAGGAATCGCGACCCCAGGATCGGTGAGAACAATCTCGAAGCGCCAAAAACTCATCCGCAAGAATTCTATCAAGAAGCTATTTGCGATTCATCGATCTGCGGTCGGCACATCGACCTTGAAGAGTATCCGTTTCTCGGTGCCTGCCCCCAGAACAACCTGCCATCTCGAAAACCCGACACTGCCGTCAGGGGTAGCTGGCAGGTTTGAAACCAGTGACACGGCAACATGCCGTCCAAAAGATCTCTCAGTTGTCCCGTATATACTCAACTCGGCAGCTGCTCTCACCACGGTACTCCAAGAGGAGAACCACCATACGCTGGATCGAAGGCCGTAGATTCATCGACTTCGACACGCACTTTTGGAATGATCATGCCGGACCAGGTTTCTGAACCGGCAGTTGGAAAATAGTGGAATGGGAACCGATTGCCGAGAAGGACAGCTGTGGGTGCATCGTCAAGTAGCCCGACAATGGCTGTCGCCTCATGCTTGTTGCGAGGCAGAATAAGACTTCCGGCGGGAGCCGAGGCAAACGTTCCGACCGTAAATTCTTCAGGCGCAAGCATCGACTACAACCCTTCCTGCAGCGGACGGATCAGGTTCTCCCAATAGAGTTTTGCAGCACCTTCGTGGGAAATCTTCCTCTCCTTCTGGACGCCATAGTGCATCATGCCCATTGCCGTCAGGTAGATGGTCTGATCGTCGGCTGCGATACTGAGCGACTCGTTGATTGTATTACTGGCCGTCGTGTGGCCTTGGACGTAATTGATGCCGCCTCCGAAGCTGTCACCGCCCATGTAGATGGTCGCCTTGGCAATGTCCTTTCCATCACGATAGACGGTCACAAAGAAGCGGTTTGCGTCGACCCGTCGAAACGCTCCTTCGATACCCGGATTGCGGTCTGCGAGTTCGGCCAGCGAGTTCTCGAAGAAGCGCGCCATGAATTCGAACGCTTCTGCCAGAAATCGGTCCTTATCCCGCTGCGTGAAGGACTTGGCCAGACGTAGGTTGCTGGAACGCGGTCCTTCGGCTGCACGTGGCGCTGGTTGGAAGGTATTCGGTGCACCCATGGCAGTTGCTTGTGAAAGCATAGCCTTGTTCAGTCGAGCTGCAGCCTCCCGAACGGCTTTCGCGACCTTCAGGAATGCTTCGTCGATATCCGCCCACTGGGTAATCGGCCTGCCGTCGCGCGGCACGGCGTTGAGCTTGCCGAATGGCGCATGATGCCAGTCGCAAGCCCGCAGGATAACCGGAATGACGATCGCCTCTCCGGTCTCATGTCGTTCCATCGCCCGCTTCACCTCGATGTCGTAGCAGTAATCGGAAGCTAGGAAATCGGCGCTGACGAGCAACAGGATGATGTCGTCGCGATTGATCTGCTCGTCGATCGCTTGGGCGATTTCCTGGCCGGCTCCAATCCTGCGATCGTGCCAGGTATCGATCACCCCTTGGCGCTTCAGCATCGACAGCTGCTTTTCGAGTTGATCCCTCAGCGCCTCATCAGCGTGAGAATATGAGAAGAATACGCCCGCCAATGTGCCCTCGTGAAGTGAATTATGCCTGCGCTGCTTCGACCGCAAAGCTGCAAACGCCCAAAGCAAACGAACGCGACTCGCCCCATCATAGTAGAGCACCATTGTAGCCCGAGACATTCTTCATAGTTTGGCAAATCTGATTTGCTGCGCTCGCTCAATGCTCTCCGGCCATTGTCCCCTTCCAGGAAATGGCGCGATTGGTCGATACACAGTGCAGTCGGCATGCCAGGGCTATGTCCCTCATCGCCGGAGCGCGGAAGTAGTCACCGATAGCGGCCAGGATGATCGGGAGCGGAGAGCGCCTTGTCGATCACCTCGATCGTGTGCCGGGCCCCTTGGCCATCGCAACCTTTACGGGCTCCCCCTCGTAAACCCTGGCGCGACGGCAGATATAGATACACATTGTGTGTCAGCCTGTGCTACCACGGCTAGGAAAGGAGCCGCCCATGGCCACGAAATCACCTTTGATCGATTCACACGCCAAGCCGGTTCACCTGCGCATCCGCGAGGACGTGCGCAAGGTGATCGACCGTGCCGCGAGTATTCGCGGCAAAAGCCGTACGGATTTCATGATCGACGCGGCTTATCGTGCCGCCGAAGACGCCTTGCTCGACCAGACCCTCGTGCGGGTCGATGAGGACAGCTACCGGCATTACCTCTCTCCTCCTCGACCAGCCACCGGGCGGCGAAGGCTTCGAGCGGTTGATGAACGCGCGCAAACCTTGGCAGCCTTGATGCTCTCCGCGCCGGCGCTGCTGGAGGAATCCCACGACCTCGACCTTTTCCACAGCGGCAACGGCTCCCTAGATGAATGGCTGCGTCGCCGCGCCCGGTCCAATCAGGTCAGCGGCGCTTCGCGCACCTATGTCATTGCCGTCGAGCGGCGCGTCGTCGGCTACTACTGTCTTGCGTCCGGCGCGCTCGATCTGGCCGACGCGCCCGGATCGGTCCGCCGAAACATGCCCGACCCTATTCCCATGGCGGTTCTCGGCCGGCTCGCCATCGATCGCGAGTGGCAGGGCAAGGGGTTGGGGGCGGCACTCTTGCAGGATGCCGTGCTGCGCACGTCGCAGGCAGCATCCATCATGGGCATTCGCGGCCTTCTCGTTCATGCGATTTCCGACGAGGCCAAGGCGTTTTATGAGCATTACGGATTCCACTGCTCCCCCAGTCATCCCATGACGCTGGTGCTCTCGCTCAAGCATTCGTCGGCAGTCTGACTTGAGCCTTCGGCAGAGCTGAGCAGTCCCAACCGCCGACCTTCTACCTGACGTTTGGTTGGCACCAGGATGGCTGCTAGAGCAGGATTCACGACCGTCGCGATCTTGGAACAAGCCAGTGCAGATACCCGCCATCGATGGTTTCCCGGGCGGCTTTGAGGATACGGGCAAGGCGACGGCGTTCGGATGCGTTCTTCCAGTCGAGCGCGCGCATGAAGGCGACATCAGGATTGAGGATTACGCTGGCGACGTGGCGACGCGTTGCTCCCGACTCGACACCATCCCAGGCGCGCAGCATGAGGGATGCTCGATGAACCTGAAAGCGGGTCAGGCGCTGCTCGCGGGGCCACGCACCTGACGGCTGGCCGCCGAGGAGCCGGTGGAGGCATAGCGCACTGCGGATGCGCCACAGAAAATGCGCGTCGCGCGGGATGAGGAAAGCGGCACTGGCAGGATGCTCGCCGTGCGGAAACCAGATGCGATGATCGCCATGGTCGTCCGCCATGATGGCGTGCAGGCCGTCGGCGGCCGATGCGCTGAAGGACGATTCAAGCGGGTCAGGAAGCGGAGGCGCACCAAAGCCGTGCGGCGCGGCGGTGACGATCCAGAGAATTGAGAATGCCCGGCCAGCTCTCGGCCGGAAAACCGTCGATTGCCACGACTGCGAGATAGCGGTTTCCTTGCCGCTTCGATAGCATCGCACGTGGATGTCTATGCGCGGCGCTGGATGCTAGAGCCAGCGCCTGCTGTCGCGGTCAAGCTAAGCCCCAGAGAGAGGCTCTGCCTGAGCTGGATGGCAAAAGGCAAGCGAATGTCCGAAATCGCTCCCCTGTCCGGCCGGCCGTTTGAGGCATATTCGGTTCGCGTCCTAATCGGCGGCCGATATCGGCAAGGGAGATCGGCAACCAATATCGGCAATTGTGCTGACTTGTTGCCTCTAATGCCTTACATTGCAATCCATTGAGGCGCGATAGAGATCGGCAAAGAATGCTTGAAACCCCTGCCCGCATCGAACCGCTGTTTTTTGACGACGCGGTGCCGACCGCTCTGGCCGATCTTGCGATCGAGCTGCAGAAGGCCGCCGATGAACTCGGCCGAGGCCTGCATCCGGAGTCGGCCGACGAATTGGCCGATCTCGTACGAGTCATGAATTCTTACTATTCGAATTTGATCGAAGGCCACAACACCCGACCTCGAGATATCGAGCGCGCACTGGCCGGAGCCGAGATAGATCCTGAACGTCGTCCCCTCGCCCTGGAGGCGAAGGCCCATGTCGAAGTGCAGAGGACGATTGACGGCCTCGGGTTGCGTGGCGAGCTGCCGAGCCCGACTTCGATCGATTTCATCCGTTGGGTTCACCGCGCCTTCTACAACGAGATGCCCGAGGAATTCCGATTCATCGACAAACCTAACGGCACCAAGACCGAGATCGTGCCCGGCGAGTTCCGGTTGTCCGCGGATCATGATGTCGCTGTCGGCCGCCATCTGCCGCCATCGTCTGACAGGGTGGTGGCTTTTATGGAGTATTTTCAGAAGCGGTATGGGATGGCCGAAAAGCGGGCCAGCCTGCGGATCATAGCGATTGCGTCAGCTCATCACCGCCTCAATTACATCCACCCGTTTCCAGACGGCAACGGTCGCGTCAGCCGCCTGATGTCTCACGCCATGGCCCTCAAGGCCGGGATTGGAGGCAACGGCTTGTGGTCGATGTCTCGTGGCCTCGCTCGTGGCCTGAAAGATCGTGGCGAATACAAGCGCATGATGGATCACGCCGACAGTCCCAGACAAGGCGATCGCGATGGACGAGGAAATCTTTCGGAATCGGCACTCAAGGATTTCGTCGAATGGTTCCTTACGGTCGCGCTCGACCAGGTGCGATTCTCTAACGCAATGTTCGACCTCGGACGGCTCGCTGCTCGCTACCGCGCCCTAATAAAAGATGTCGTCGACGACAAACGAGCACCTGATCTGGTGGCGGCCGTATTGCGGCACGGGAGGCTGCCCCGTGGTGAGGCCAATTTCGTGCTGAAGACATCCGAGCGTACGGCAAGGAGCACGCTGTCGGATCTGGTCGAGCGCGGTTTTCTAAAGTCGGACACTCCGAAGGCACCGGTACGCATTGCCTTCCCTCTCGATTTCAGGGAACGGCTGTTTCCTAATCTGTTCACCGATGTTGAACCCAACGTCCCGGAACCGCCCTCACTGTCTTTCAGATGAGTGGGATATCGGCGGTGACACCCAGAACAACCCAAGCCGACCCGACAAAAGAGTAGGAACACTGCCTTCGGTCGCCGAGTATCGACACGGTCGGCGCTATGCCGCTGTGCAAGCTCCTTTGCAGCTGCGGCAGCAATTGCCGGTGACTATGGCCCCTTGGACTGGAATGTGACCTTGGAAGTGACGGGCGTGTAGCCCCGCCGGACCCTTCGCGCGAGCCAGGCCTCGAGCGCTTCGCGTGCTTCAATGGCCGACGCATAGAGGTCAAGTCGTTGTCGGCCGAGCGAGCCGATCCGCCCCCCATGCGCGCATCAGGACCGCATCACCGTACAACGACGGTTCTATAGCACGTATAAAACCTCGCGACGTTGCGGACGCAATCGCGGCGCTCAAGGACAACTTGGAGCTTCGGCTCGACCATGTCTGATTGTCACCGGCTTCCGGTGCCCGCGTCCAATTCATTGGCTGAATCGTTTGGGCGCGAGGGATTCAGGTCGGTGATAGTTGCCTCTGCCGAGAAAGACGATCGATCGGAGGGGATTGAGGTCGTCTACTCGCCGCGTCCGCCGGTCAATGATCTTCGAGTCACCGTGGACGTCGTATAGCCGGCTAAGAGTCGGCTGTTCTCGGGTGAAAGTGAGTCGTCGCAAGGGAGCGGCAGTCGCGCTGACTCACCCAGTTTGACACAATGCACGACTGTGAAACTCCGCAGGGTTCTGCATGGATCAAGCCAGCGGCACGTAGCATTGAATGTTCTCTCGGAATGCCAACCTCGGAGCAAGTAAGCGATTGAAAACGCGATGGAAAGCGTAATTGCCGACGCCGCGGATCCGGACTGTGAGGCTCTGCTGAGTGATCTTATTGGAATGGACCGGGGCATGTCTTAAGGTTTCGTTAACCCAAAATCGCTTGCCAGGGAACGGGAATCGCTCATACTGGCGCTAGATTGGCCGAAAGGTCGAATATGGCGCTATTTTCTCGTTCGGGGGACAAAGCGGAGATGACATTTCTCCCAAGTTTTGAGTTTGACGACAAGATCCTTGCCCAGGGGGCCGAGATCTCGCGCAAGCTCGACCAATTGCGCGTCGAGAAGTTTCCGACGGAGGGACAGAAGACCCTTCGGCGATTTTCGATGGCCGAAGTCGCACACTATCTTGGGATCAGTCCGAACAATCTGAAGCGCCTCCATCTTGAAAAGAAAGGTCCTGAGCCTTTCGTCGGTGCCGGCGGGCGGCGCTTTTACGCGGCCGAGCAGATGACCGAGCTTCGGGACTATCTCGATAAGCACGGGCGATCGGATTCCAAGAAGCCGTGCCCTACCGCA
The DNA here is from genome assembly GCF_024699925.1 of Mesorhizobium sp. J428. Classification (NCBI taxonomy): domain Bacteria; kingdom Pseudomonadati; phylum Pseudomonadota; class Alphaproteobacteria; order Hyphomicrobiales; family Phyllobacteriaceae; genus Mesorhizobium; species Mesorhizobium sp. J428. Next base: position 95,008 of record NZ_JAJOMX010000005.1, on the reverse strand, counting down.
AACTTGGCGAGAAGCTGCAGGTCATTGCGGTCGTCAACTTCAAGGGTGGATCGGGAAAGACCACCACCACTGCGCACCTCGCGCAGCACCTGGCGCTCACCGGTCACAGGGTCCTGACGGTGGATCTCGATCCGCAGGCTTCGCTTTCAGCCCTGCATGGCTTCCAGCCGGAACTTGACAAGAACCCTTCGCTCTACGACGCGATCCGGTACGACAACCCCGCCCCGGCCGAAGATGTCATCCGCAAGACGAACTTCCCCTTGCTCGACATCATCCCGGCAAACCTGGAGCTGCAGGAATATGAGTACGAGACGCCGCTTGCCATGCAGTCTCCGTCTCAGGAAGGAAAGCGGTTCTTCACGAGGGTCGCCCGGGCATTGGATTCGGTCAGTGAGCGCTACGACGTCGTGGTCGTCGATTGCCCTCCGCAGCTTGGCTATCTGACGCTGTCGGCACTGTCGGCCGCCACCTCGGTTCTGATCACCGTCCACCCGCAGATGCTGGACCTGATGTCCATGAGTCAGTTTCTGCTGATGCTGGGCAATATCATGAAGTCCATTAAGAATGCTGGCGCGAAGGTCCAGCTGGACTGGCTGCGTTATCTCATCACTCGATACGAGCCCACGGACATTCCCCAGGCGCAGATGGTCGGCTTCATGCAGTCGATGCTTGCCGAGGAAATCCTGAAAAGCCCGATGCTCAAATCCACGGCGATTTCTGACGCCGGCCTCACCAAGCAGACGCTCTATGAGGTCGAGCGATCGAACTTCAATCGCGATACCTATGATCGGGCGATCGACAGCATGGATGCCGTGAACTTCGAGATTCAGGGACTGATCCACCAGGCATGGGGGCGGTTATAATGTTGACTGCCGTCAAAGCCGCCAAAAAAACCCACGGATTCAAGCGCATAAGCCGCATAAGGGGGTGCTAGTCAAATGGCGCGGAAAAATCCCTTTGCCAGCATCATGGACAACGGCGACGCTCCCGCCGAGCGCCCAGTTGCACGAGACTACACCTTCAAGGGGGCATCACGCTCGCTCATAAGCACGATCGACGAAATGGCGGCCCAGGCAGGCAAGCTGCTCGAGGGTGAGACGATAATCGAGGTTGACCCCGGCCTGGTTGACCAATCTTTCGCCAACGACCGGCTCAACGTCGATCAGGAAGATTACGAGGCCGACTACGCTCAGGTGTTGGAGTCGATCCGCAGTTCCGGCCAGAACTCGCCGGCGCTCCTTCGCCCTCACCCGCAGCGGCCCGGCCGCTACATGCTGGTCTTCGGTCGCCTCCGCTGGCGCGCCGCAAAAGAGCTTGGTCTCAAACTTCGCGCTGTCATCAAGGATATCTCCGAGCGCGATCATGTGATCGCCCAGGGACAGGAAAACAACGCGCGAGCGAACACGTCCTTCATCGAGAAAGCACTGTTTGCCGCCGACATCGTTCAGCGGAAATTCGACGAGGACAACGCCACAGCCCTCGCCGCAATCGGTGTCGATCGGCCGACGCTTTCAAAGATGCTCTCTGTCGCCTCGATGCCCAAGGATCTGCTCGAAGCGATCGGCCGCGCGAAGGCTGTCGGTCGTGATCGCTGGTATGAGCTCAAGCTTCTCCTCGACAAGCCGGGCAATGTCGACACTGCCTTGGCTCTGGCATCGAGTTCCGATTTTCATGGGATGCCAAGCGAAGCGCGGTTCGATGCGATCGTCGCGAAGCTGAAGGCATCCAAGCCGCGCCGCCGTGCCGCGCAGGCGCCATCCAAACGCAGCTGGGCGCCGTCTGATGGGCGTGTCGCCGCGGAGATGGTGGCCAGTGGCAAGAAATTCACCATCGCCCTCAAGGCGAAGGGGACCGACGCAGCAGCGTTTGGTGACTACCTCTCGGAAAATCTCAGCCAATTGTATGAGGCTTTCCGTCTGGAAAAACGAGCAACCACGAACGGAGACTGAGCGCAAAAGAAAAAGGCCCCCGAAACGGCAATTCCGGAAGACCTTCTCTTTAAGTTTGGCGACTGAGAGAATCCCACTTCCGCGAATCATAGTCAAGACCATTCAGGTCGGTTTGAGCGCCGATTCGGCGAGCAGATTTCTTTTGCCTAGCAATAGGTGAAGAAAGATGCAGACGCATATCACAACGACGCCCTTTGGGCGGCGGCCGATGACGCTCGCCATGATGGCCAGTCAGGTCGCAGCGAACGCCTTGCCGGAAGGGGCCAGCGTTCAAAAATGGCACGTCTTCAAATCCATACGCGAAGCCAAGGATCTGGTTGGCGCCACGGATCGCGCGTTGGCGATCCTCAACGCGCTATTGTCCTTCCATCGGGGTATGGAGCTTTCGGCCGAGGGCGAGCTCGTGGTCTGGCCGTCGAACGAGCAGCTCATGGCCCGAGCGAACGGCATGCCGGCGACAACATTGCGGCGTCATCTGGCCGTCCTGGTCGATTGCGGGCTGATCATCCGCCGGGACAGCCCGAACGGCAAACGCTTTGCACGCAAGGGAAGGGGTGGACAGATCGAGCAGGCCTACGGCTTCGATCTGTCGCCGATCATCGCGCGAGCCGAGGAGTTCGCCGAATTGGCGGAGATGGTTCAGGCCGAAAAGCGCGCCCACAAGGCTGCCAGAGAGCGCCTGACCTTGTTGCGCCGGGACATCGTGAAGATGATCGACGCCGGCATAGAGGAGGGCGTTCCTGGCAATTGGGGCAAGAAGATCCGGACCTATCACGAGATCATCGGCCGCCTCCCCCGAACCGCTCCACGGCAACTCCTCGAGGATATCGGCGAGGACCTTGAACTGCTCTGGATTGAAATTCGTGACGTGTTGGAATCTTTCACGGAAACACAGAATCCGGACGCCAATGAGTCCCATTCCGGTCGCCACATACAGAATTCAAATCCAGACTCCATATCTGAATCTGAAAACGGCTTAGGAAATAAAGAAGAAGCGGGCGGCGACGCTGCGGAAAACGACAACCTGCACAGCCTGCCCAAGCGGGAATTGCCTTTGGGGATCGTGCTGGACGCCTGCGGAAACTGGCGCGAGCTGGCCAAGGATGGCGAAATCCGTAACTGGCGGGATTTTCTGGCGGCGGCGGAGGTCGCCCGGCCGATGCTGGGGGTAAGCCCCAGCGCCTGGCGAGAGGCCTGCGAGGCGCTGGGCGAGCGCCAGGCGGCGATCACGCTGGCCGCGATCTATCAGCGCGCCGACCAGATCAACAGTGCCGGCGGCTATTTGCGCAGCCTGACGGACCGGGCCCGCGACGGGAAATTCTCAGCCTGGCCGATGGTGATGGCGCTGTTACGCGCCAAACTCGATGCCGAAAAGACCGCTGCCCAGACCCGTGGCGGGCCGCCGGACGATGGCGACAAGACAGAAGGGCGGCTCGAGGTGTCGGACGCGCTTCTTCGCAGTCTGCGCAGGCCGAAATCGTGATACCGGATGGATCGGTGCGTCCACAAACGGCTGATCGGTGGTACGGCCGCGCGCGTGGGTCGAGCCAAGGGCTCATTCGTCGCCCACGAGACCGTCGTACGCCTCGAGCAGGGCATCGACGATCGCCTGACCAAGCGCCTGAGCCGTCTCGCCCACTTGGGTTTCGTTCCCATTGCGAGCGGCGGTGGCCAGGTCCGAACCCTGATCGGTCAGGATCGCATTGGCCCGATCGATCGCCCATTGTGCGAAATCGTCTCGGCTGTCGACGATCCTGGGTTCCATGACAGCGAACTCCCTCGTTTACGATTTCTTCGCCTATTCCCGGCTACGATCAGGGCGCGCGATAGGTATTGCGTTCGCGCCACTCCAATCCTTGTCTCTCAAGTCTCACTGAGCAAGCCGTTGCGCTTCGCCCGATCAAGAAGGCTCTTGACCGATGACGCGTTCGAGAACTGCCGCATGTTTGTTGATTCCGCCATTCCAACCGGTCGACGTTCAACCAAGAGTCATGCGGTCCACGGATCGAGCAGCTTTAACCCAAAACCTTCGAAATCCTTCCTGTTCCGCGTCGCCAAGGTGAGATCGTGGGCAATCGCGGTGGCCGCGATCAGTCCGTCCATCGATGACAGGCCGCGGCCGCTTCGCTTTGCAAGGCCCATCAGATCGCCCCAGGCCAATGCTACGGGTTCATCGACTGGAAGAACGCGGTGTTCGAAGCGTTGCGGCAAATCCTCTGCAAGCCATTCGGCGAGTGCCTCGCGCTTGCGACCGGGATCCATGAGGGCGACACCGCGCCGGATTTCCGCGATCGAGATAGCGCTGATGAATGACCGGTCCTCGTCGAGGCCGTTCAGCCATTTCAGAACACGCGTATCCGGCGCCGGCTTCGTCACCTCAGACAAGACATTCGTATCGAGCAACAGCCTCACAGCCGCAGATCACGCGGTTCGTCGCGCTGACGCTCGAGATCGAGATCGACGCCGCGCAGCGGCGAATCCATAAGGAACTCCGCAAGCGTGCCCTTGCGCACCGTCTTGCGTTGCCATTCCTCGGCCGAGACAACCACGACGCTTGGCTTGCCGTTCCGCGTGATCGTTTGGGGTGTAGACTGCGCGCGCTCGATGACCTCCGACAGCCGGGCTTTGGCCCCGGCAACGGTCCAGTTGGCATCTTCTTTGGGTGCAGATAGCATCGTTGGTCTCCATGACCACTTTGACTATCGTAACTATATGGGATCGCCGATGTGGCTGCAACAGGAGAGGGGAGGGGGCTTTTAGAGCCCTGACGCCTTGGTGAGATTGACGCGGAAACGATCGCGCCGCCGCTGGTATTTGCGGGTCATTTCGGCCGAGGCGTGGCCAAGCTGTTTCTGCACATAGCGTTCGTCGACCTCGGCTGAGGAGGCAAGGCCGGCGCGCAATGAATGGCCCGCAAAGAGCTTTCCACGTTCTCCTTCCGAAAGATCGCCGAGTACGCCGGCTGCGAGGGCAGCGCGCTTGACAAGGCGGGCCACCTCCTGGTCGTTCAGCCGTTCGGCGCCAACCGTTTTGCCTTGTCCTGTCACCCTTCGGAACAGTGGACCGTGCGCGATGCGACCGAGCTTGAGCCAGGTCTGCAGGGCGACCACCGGGCAGGTGGCGTCGGAAGAGCCGCGTCCGATCTCGACTTCACGCCAGCCTGTCTTGCCGCGCAACGTCACCAGCATGCCCTTGTCCAGGATTTCGATCCAACCGAGTCCGTCTTCGGTTTGGTCGCGGCCGACGTCGAGACCGACGATTTCGGAGCGGCGCAGGCCGCCGGCAAAACCGATAAGCAGCATGGCCCGATCGCGCAGGCCGCGCAGACTGCCGCGATCCAGCGTTTCCAGCATGGCAATCAGATCTTCGGGCAGGATCGCTTCCTTCTGGCGGGGCGGAGCGGCGTGCTTGTTGCGAATGCCGGCCATGACGGTGGCGATGTGCCGGTCTTTTCGGTCGAGCGGCTGGCCGCGCTGGGCAAAATTCCAGGTGAGGGAAGAAAGCCGGCGCTCGATCGTCGACACCGATTTTTTGTCCCCTGATGCTGAGCCTGTTGCACTGCCGGACGCCAGCGCGGTGATGTAGAGCCCGACCACTTGGGGATCGGGCGGCAAGAGGGAAAAACCCTGGCGGCGGCACCAGCTGGCAAAATGCTTCCAGTCGGAGGCGTAGGCGCGCCGCGTATTCGCCGAACTCGCCGCCTCGACATAATCGCGGGCGCGATCGGCCAGCGCGTCGAGATGCGCTGGCAGGCGCGGCTTCGAGACGACCGGAAGGGGGGGGGGTGACGAACGCCCGGAGCCATAGCGGAGGGCCTGCGCATCCGCCGGCGCCTCTTCCGGGACGCGGCCCATTTCCATGACGAGGTCGATAATGTCGGGCAAATCGTCGTCGTCCGCCTCCAGGCCGGCCGACGACCGCGCAGCCAAAACATCGTCCGCCGCCCCTGTGCTGTGGGACGGTCCGGAGGGTCGCGCGACGTGTTTTTCGGGCTTCAGCTCGACGTTTTGGGCTGTCGCTCGCGTTTTATCAACGGACGGCAACTCATTGATCGGGCGCGAATCATATTTGGGTTTCATTGGCGGATTCTAGCCGAATCAGCGGATTTTTCGTAACATTCGAGCGGACGAACTTTACAGCGAGGCCGCTGTGGTTCACGGACCCGACAAGGATACGATCGATGATGCCGCCTGGGATGAGGCGGTTGCAAGGGAGGCCGTGATCCGGAGGCTGGCGTCGCTCGACTGCCCCAGTCGATCAGATTTCTTGCGGGCTTGCCATGAGCTCGGCCTCAAGCGAACCCGCCTTTACGAGCTGATCAGGGCGTATCGTGAGCGTCCGGTCACGAGTTCGCTGCTGCCTCGCCCGGCCGGCACGAGACAAGGCAGCCGCCGGTTGCCGGACGAGACCGAAGCGGTGATCGCAGAAGCGCTCCGGGACTTCTACAGGACGCGCCAGAAGCCGAGCATCAATCGGCTACACAAGGAGATCCGCAGGCTCTGCCGTTCGCGTGGCGTGCGCGCACCATCCTGGCATGCGGTGAAGACGCGGACCGTGGCCGCGGACCCCGCCGAACTGACCAGGGCACGGGAAGGATCGAAGGCGGCACGCGATCGCTTCCGGCCAGTGCCGGGGGAATATACCGCTGAGTTCGCGTTCGACATTGTCCAGATCGACCATACGCTGGTCGATGTCATTGTCGTCGATCGCCAGTATCGTCGGCCGCTGCAGAGGCCGTGGCTGACGCTCGCCATCGACGTCGCAAGCCGCATGGTCGCGGGCTTCTACCTGACGCTCGAGGCGCCGTCGACGGTTTCGGTCGCGCTCGCAATCCAGCACCTCGTGCAGCCGAAAGAGGCATGGCTCGGCGGGCTGGGGATCGATGCGGAGTGGCCGACCTCCGGGTTTCCCGATGCGATCCATGTCGACAACGCCAAGGAATTCCGATCACGCGCCCTGCGGCGCGGCGCTGAGGAATATGGCATTGAACTCATCCACCGTCCGATCGCCACGCCCCACTATGGCGGGCACATCGAACGGCTGATCGGCACCATGATGGGCGCGGTCCATCTTCTGCCGGGCACGACATTCAGCGGCATCGAGGAGCGCGGCGGCTACGATTCCGCCGCCAATGCGACGATGACGATGGATGAACTGGAGCGGTGGATGGCGCTCGAGATCACGCGCTACCACGCCGATCGGCACGGAACGCTTGGGATTCCGCCGCTCGCAGCTTGGCATGAGGCTGCGGCCCTTCGTGACAGGCCCGTGCGTCATCCCCATGATCTTGCAGGTTTCATGGTCGATTTCCTGCCCAGCGTCGATCGGCTGGTGCGGCGTGATGGCATTCACCTGTTCGGTCTTCGCTACTGAGATGACGTGCTGAGCATCTGGGCCGGCCGGCTCGATCGGCCGCTGCGTGTTTCCTACGATCCGCGCGATCTTTCGAGGGTTTTCGTGCGCGCCCCGGACGGGACGCGCTGGCCTATCCGCTTTGCCGATCTGCGCCGCCCGGCGATCACGCTCGGCGAGCATCGTCGCGCCCGGACCGCCCTGCGGGAGCGTGGTCTGGCGCTGGTCGACGAGCAGTTGATCTTCGAGACCATCGAAGCACAGCGCGCGCTGGTCCATGAGGCTACCAGGCGCACAAAGGCGGCGCGTCAACTGGCGGAGAGGCGCGACCGGGCGCTCGCCTCTGAGCCAAATAAATCGCCGGCACGGACCACCACGCCTCCGCAAGCTGTCGAAGACCGCCCGATCGATTGGAGCAAGATCCCGGTCTATGCCGTCGAGGAATGGTCGTGAGAGGGGAGGGGACCTACGATCACCTCGACGAGCGCTACCACCGCCATGCCGCGCTGCCTGATGACGAGCGCATTGCCTGGATCAAGGGCGACCGCTGGATCGGTTTCGACCAGGCGGAAGCCGCACTCGTTCGTCTGAATGCGTTGCTGGCCTATCCGCCGCGTGACCGCATGCCCTGCCTGCTGATCTATGGCGACACCGGCATGGGCAAGACCAAGATCGTCCGCAAATTCGAGCGTGCACACGCGGCCACTTTCAGTCAGTCGACCGGCGTTACGAACAGACCGGTCGTCGTGGCGCAGGTGCCCTCGGAGCCGGTGGAGCGCGACCTTTATCGGGAATTGTTGGCCAGCCTGCAGGCTCCCGCGCTTGTCGGCGGCACACTTGCCCGCGAGAAGGACATCTGCCGCTCGTTGCTGCGCACCGTCGGCGCCAGGATGATCGTGCTCGACGAGGTGAACGGCATGCTGGCGGGGACCTATCGGCAGCAGCGGATTTTTCTGAATGCGCTACGGTTTCTCGCGAACGACCTGAGAGTGCCGCTTGTCTGCGCCGGCACCGATCTGGCGCGCCAGGCCTTGCTCACCGACGCGCAGCTCGCCGAGCGCTTCGAGGCGTTTCACCTAAAACCCTGGAAGAACGACCACGCCTTTGCGCGGCTCTTGAAGAGCCTGGCTGGCATTCTGCCGCTGCGAGCGCCGTCTGATCTCGAAAGCGCCGCGGTTCGTGAACGGATCCACAGGCTCACCAGCGGCGTCACGGCGCGGATTTTCCGGCTGATCGAAACGGCCGCCGAGGAGGCGATCCGGTCGGGAAGGGAACGGCTTGATCGAGACAGTTTCGGGGAGGATCTCGTCCTGCCGCTTGTGTCGATGACGCAATCGGCACGCCGGCGGATGCCGCAGGCGGCAGCCGGGTGATGCGGCCGGGTCGTCTACCGGTCGCGCCGCGACCCTATCGCGACGAATTGCTGTCCTCCTGGATGGCGCGGGTGGCACATCGCTATGGCCTTACAGCACCGGAACTGGCCGGTTATCTCAGTGGCCTGTCGTCACCCGTGCCTATCGACGATGCCGCTCCGGCGGCCGGCCAGACGAGGGTGTGGGCCCGGGCTTGCGGTGTCGACCCTGATCGATTGCGTCGCCTGTCCTTGAGTTGGCGCTACCCGCGCCGCACTCGAGCATGGTACGGGAGCCGGGGACCGGAGTGGACGCCGTCGACAGTGACGGGATCGCCCCCGGTCTGTCTCGCCTGCTTCGCTGCCGATCAATCCGCAGGGCGCGACGGATATTTGCGAGCCGGCTGGATGCTTGCCGAGCGCAGCATCTGCCCAGTTCACGGCCGGCTGCTGCAGGATCGTTGTGTCTCGTGCCACCGGCGTCTTTCCGTGGCCTTCCGCCTGCTCGACGGTCGCGCGCAGCCCGCATGCAGCTATTGCGGCCTGCTTCTGGCCGGTAGGGGAGGGGAGGGCGGTCGGCCGCACGACGTTACCCTTATGAGCAGGGCGCTTGCCGTCCAGCAGCGGATCACCGCAAGCTTAAATGGCGAAAAGCCTGAGCGGGCGCAGTTCGAGAAGGCGCTTGCGATCCTTTGGGCGCCGCTCGATCATCCGGCAGCCGCGCGGCCCGTGCTTGCCCTGTGGTTCAACCAGGCGGGCTGGCGATGTCCCTATGACGTCAGGCATGCCGTCGGCGCCAAAACTCCGCTTGCACAATTGCCAGTGCGCTGGCGCGTCGTCACGCTGCTGGCTCTCGACGATGTTTTCGGCGTCGATCTGCGCGGTGACGGGGAAATGCCGCCTTTTGCTGCCCATCTGGTGCGGCGCGCCGCGTCACGACAGATCCGCCTCTCAAGCTCAAGCCGATGGTCGCACGTCCAGCTGCTGAAGCGCTCGGCGGCAGAGTACGAGCGCCTGGCCCGTCAAATTCTGGCTGATCCGAACTGGATCGCAGCGGAAGAGCTGCCTCGGCGAAAGCGGGAGCGGGTTCGGGCGCGCCTGATCGATGCTGTGCTTCGGGTCGGCTCCGGCTGAGGGCGGAATCCTACGTTAAGGGATTTCTGGTCTGAATTGGATAGCAAGCGAGTGATTTTGAGCGCTTTGTGGTAGTTTTGGCGGCATGGATGACGTTGATATCGATAGAATTGATGATGCGGTTTTGGGGCTGCTGTGGCTGACGGTGCATGACGAGCGGCGAGCCTGGAGGGGGCATGACTGGGATGCGTTGGATCGGTTGCACCGCAAGGGGCTGATTGCCGATCCGGTCAATAAGGCGAAATCTGTCGTTCTGACGGATGAAGGGTTGAAGCGAGCGGAGGAGCTTTTCCAGATCTTGTTCACCTCCCCAAAATAGATTGCCTGCTGCCATTTTTTGGCCATCTGTATTCGCCGGTCAGCAGGATGTGCGCCCATCCAAGCGGCGAGATATGGGAGAGCAATTCTAGCGGTACGGGGAGGCCGGCATTGCTACGTTGCGCGACGGCCTGACCAAGATGCACCGTGTTCCAGTAGATGATGATGGCGGCAAGCAGGTTGAGGGCGGCGAGGCGATAGTGCTGGCCCTCAGTCGTTCGGTCGCGGATTTCGCCTTGCCGGCCGATGCGCAAGGCATTCTTGAGCGCGTGATGCGCCTCGCCCTTGTTGAGGCCGATACGAGCCCGCCGCTGCATGTCGGCATCGAGGATCCATTCTATGATGAAGAGCGTACGCTCAATGCGGCCAACCTCACGAAGGGCGAGCGCGAGATCGTGCTGGCGCGGATAGGATGCGAATTTTCGCAGCAACTGACTCGGCGGCATGATGCCGGCGACCATGGTCGCGGCGCTGCGCAGGATGTCGGGCCAGTTCGAGACGATCAAGTCTTCCCTGACCCTGCCGCCGACCAGGCCGCGCAACTCGCTCGGTGTCCCGGCGGGGTTGAACACATAAAGGCGCTTCGATGGCAAATCCCGGATATGGGGGATGAAGCGGTAGCCGAGGATCGAGGCGGTGGCGAAGACATGATCGGTGAAGCCGCCGGTATCGGCATATTGCTCCCGTACGCGTTGGCCGGCCTCGTTCATGAGCAGTCCGTCGAGAATGTAAGGTGCCTCGCTGACGGTTGCCGGAATGAGCTGGGTTGCGAAAGGGGCAAACTGATCTGACAGGTGCGTATAGGCTTTCAGGCCGGGATCGTTGCCGTATTTGGCGTTGACGAGATTCATCGCCTCGCCCTGTCGGGCGGTCGGGAAGAACTGACCGTCGCTGGAAGCCGAAGTGCCCATTCCCCAGAATTGGGCCATGGGCAAACGCCCCTGGGCCGCGACGACCATGGCGAGAGCCTGGTCGATGGCGTCGCTGTCGACATGCCAGCGCGACAGGCGCGACAATTGCCAGTAGTCATGGGTATTTGAAGCCTCGGCCATCTTTCTCAGTCCGAAGTTGAGGCCTTCGGCAAGCATCACATTCAGCAAACCGATTTTGTCCTGACAGGGTGCGCCGGTGCGAAGATGGGTGAAGGCATCGGCAAACCCCGTCGCCGCTTCAACATCCAGTAGAATGTCGGTTATGCGCACCTCCGGCATACGCCGGTAAAGATCGAGGATCAGCTCGTCGGCATCCTTGGGCGCCACTGCTGTCAGGCGTTCCATGTGCAGGACACCGTCCTCGATGCTGCCGAGCGGAAGGGTCCCGGTTCGGGCAGCTTTCGCCAGGCGTTTCAGCCCGTCCGACATTCTGGCCTTGCGATCGGCAAGCCACGCCTCGGCTTCGAATGGAACCGCCAATCTTGCCGTGGCCTGGGCGGCCGCCATCGGCACCAGTGCCTGTTTGAGATCGGCATAGCGGCGTGAGTGCGCAAGCCAGACATCGCCGGAGCGGAATGCGTCGCGCAAGTGAAACAGGACCGCCACCTCCCACAAACGATTGTCGCCTTCGTCTTGCGTTTTGAGATGCCGGTTCCATTTGGAGGTCGATCGCAAAAAAGCTGTAGGCAGTGACGGTGGATCGCATTTTCCCCTGACCAGGGCAATCGCCTCCATGAGCGGCGTGGCCACGGCGGCCGCCTTGATATCCAGCCTGCGCAGCATACGCGGCGCATAACGCCGGAAGCGATGAAAACCTTGCGTGACATGGGCCAGCGGATCGGCGGCAAGTGTATCGGTGAGTTGCGAGGCAGTGGCGACCAGTTTCTCCAGTTCCGTCCAGCCTGGTGATGTGGCGATCGCCGCTTCCAGGGAGGTGCCGTCGTCTCGCGCTTCGAGCATCACCATGCCGAGACCGGAAAAGGCCCGCAAGGTATCGGTTACGGCGGTCCTGGCATCTGCGGCTCGTCCGTCGCAGAGCCGTTTGGCTTCCTGCCAGGTTTTGCCGACGATTCGATCATGGGTTTCGACAATGGCATCGGCGGTCGCGGCGGCCCATTCCACCGCGCAGACAGCGAGTGTAGCCAGACGCCTGTCTGTGCCAATATCGCGCAAACCATCGGTGAAATACCGCTCACCCTGTCGGCGGAGCCGAGCAACCCGGTGTGGCGGAACACCGGCCAGCACCTGTGGGTCGAGAGCGAGGTTTTGCAGGAATTCGAGCCTGTCGAGCAAACGATTGGCCATGGCCGAATTGTCGCCGGTCTCGATTTTGCGCAACCAGATGAAGCGGCTGATGTTGCCCTCGACCATTTCCGTCAGCAGCGCGTTGAGCTGGTCACGCATGGGTTGATCAAGACGCTCGGCAATCCTCATCTCGATCCGGCGCTCGGCTTCCACCAGAGCATCGGCGCACAACCGCTCGATCGTCGTGATTGCCGGAAGAATGATCTGGGTTTGGCGGCATCGTTCGACAAACCGGCGCACGAGGTCCTCGTTTGAACGCGCGTCTTCGGCTTGAGTGGCAAGCCAGTCCCGCAGTTCCTGGGCGCCACGACCGGCAAAGCTCCTGTAGCTGTAGATCGTACGCAACGCGGCCAGATGCTCATGGCGTGTTTCCTCCCGCGCCGCGTATTCGGCCAGGTCCCCGACGCTCAGCCCAAGCTGCGCTGCCAGAAACCGGGACAGCTCTTGCGGGATAAGCTCTCCAGGGGACAGCAGCCGACCGGGATAGCGCAGGGCACACAGTTGCAGGGCAAAGCCGAAACGATTGCGCGCTCGGCGTCGCTCCCGAATATGGGTGAGATCGTCATCGGACAAAATGTAGTGCCGCAACAGTGACGCTTCGTCCGTCGGCAGATCAAAGAGTGCGGAGCGCTGTCGCTCGGTCAGAATTTGGCGTCGAGGCATAAACAATCGTCCCTCTTGAACATTAGTCTGTTTTGGACAAAAATCGGACCAGCAAAATCAACGGCTTGCAAGGGCAAAATCCAAAGGGGTTCTATTGGGACAGCGCGCCGCCATCTACTGCCGCGTTTCGACCGCCGACCAGTCCTGTGAGCGGCAGGTCGATGAACTGACCGCGTTCGCGGAGCGCGGCGACTATGAAGTCCTCGGCGTCTTCAAGGAAACCGCCTCCGGAGCATCGGCAAACCGGACTGCCCGCAACCGGATCATCGATCTGGCCCAGGCCAGGCAAATCGATGCCGTCCTCGTGACGGAACTGTCGCGTTGGGGCCGTTCCACACAAGACCTGCTGAACACACTCGACAAACTGGCCGGCTGGAAGGTCTCGGTTGTCGCCATGAGCGGCATGACCTTCGAACTCGACACACCGCACGGCCGCATGATGGCGACCCTGCTCGCCGGCATCGCTCAGTTCGAGCGCGATCTTCTGAGCGAGCGCGTGAAATCAGGCCTGGCCGCAGCAAAGGCACGCGGTAAGAAACTCGGCCGACAATCTGGACAACGTCCTAAATCCGATCGGCTCGCACCGAAGGTCATTGCGTTGAGCGCCGAAGGTCGCAGCTACCGATGGATCGCTCGCGATCTCGGCATCAGCAAGAATACCGTCGCGGAGATCGTCAAGCGCCGCAAGTCTTCTGAGGCTCCACAGGTGGAGACCGCATTATGACCAAGCCAGTAAGACTGCCTCAGCCCGATCCGTATCGCAAGGCGCGCTTCAGGGAAATTGCCCGGGAAATCGTTGCGAAAGACCGCTACAATCGAAAATACGGTCTGTCCGTCGATACGGCGGGCGCAATCGCCAATGCGCTTGAGAGGGCCTACCGGGAAGGCATCAACGGCGGCGAAAACAGGCCCGCTCCCATAATCGAATATCCAGACAACGGGCCAATGGATTGGGCGTTGATACCGCCACGTCCAAGAAACGCGTTCTGGAGCATCTGCCTGTTCACGCTTTCGCGCGGCGACAGGCCCGCCCGAGGCGGACGCCTTGTCCCTGCCATCACCGAACGCGGAACATCGGGATGGATGCTTGTCGTGCCCGGGCACACCTATGAAAAGCAATTCGGTGACAAGACGGTCGCACCGCTCGTACGTCTTGGCCTGCTTGAGGCTGATGACGATGATCCTGCACACCGGGTCGTCTCGAAACGTGGCGAGGAAACCTGGAGCCAATTCGTCCAGAGAGGCGGTCAGTTCCCGGAAGACCTGACCAATCTCTAGCCCTATTCAGAAAGCTATTCCATGTCACAAGAAAACCATCGGATCGCCGCCGCCATCGATCTGCGAATGCGACAACTGGAAAAGCAGGGCATTCAAGGAGCGGCGGTCGTCCATCATATGCTTGGCTATATGCAGGGTCTTCAGCAGATTTACGACACGGCTTCGGACAAGGTGCTGTCGAACCTGTGTCAGCGCTATCCGGGCTTCTATCGCTATGCGGATATGATGGAGTCCATGTCCGAGAGAAATCAGCAAATGATCGAGGCGGGAACGCACCCCTACCGCGATCTGCCTGAACTTCCCGAGAAGCTGAAGCGGAGCTTGGCTGCATTGATGGCCAGTGCGGCCGATCTCGAACGTGCCTTCCAGTCTGCCGTGGATTGCGGTGACTTCGCCCGTCACGTCGACCAACTCGACAGCCTGAAACGGCAATGGGGCGCGGATTTGCAGCGCCTGGTCGAGTTGTTTCGCTCTTCAGACGTTGCTCCCCAAAGCCAACTCATCGTGCAAAGCGCCCTCAAAGCCATGGCTGAGCGAATTAATCGGCTCGGGTGAGCAATTGGTGAGCAATCTGGTCCCTGAAGCCGCCGCTAAACGTAGGACATTGATAAAACCCTTAACGTAGGATTCCGCCCTCAGCCGGAGCCGACCCCTGCTTGCCGAAAACGCGGCGGCGGCGCCCGGGGTGAGACTGCCACCCCAGCCGCGCTGCGATGCGCAGGCGATTCAGATATCGTGAGACTACGTGCCGTGTTGCGCAGTCTCACGAATTCCGATTCAGCCAGTCTCACAATCATGCTCGGGGAATCTCACTATGGCGCGCGAGATTTCGATCGCAGGCACGATTGACGCGAATTTTGGCATTCTGCTCGACGAGTGAGGCCATCCCGGGTCGGGGTCCGGGAATTGGCCGCAAACCCGGTTCGCTCAATGAACGCGAATTCTCGTCGATCTGACGCCTAAAGGAGGCCGTCCGGCGATGAAAAGCGAGCCACAGAGGCCATTTTCCAAGGGTTTCACAGAACGAATGATAATGCAAGATTATCATTCCTTTTCGTCACGCGACAGGTGCGGCGCATTTAGTGCAAGTCGATTGCCAAAAGCGCCGTCGTGATTCATCCTCTTTGTTATGATTCTGCGATCCAAATCTCTTTCCCGCCACCCAGGTTCGCTCCTTGGAGCGACAACTGCCCCATCGGCGGTCCTCGTCCCGACATGGCTGCGGCGCGCCGTCCCCGATGCGCAAAGCCTTGCCGGAAACGGGGTAGGGCTAAATGCCCTTGAGGATCTCGCGCTCGCCGCCGGCGCTGCCATCGGCGCGCTCGATACGGTGGTCCGCCGGCAGGAAAAATGGGCCGGCGCTTGGCGGCAGCGGCTGGCGCTTGCGGCGGCCGCGGTAACAGCGCGGCAGGCGGGGCGTGTCGAGGATGAAAATGCGCTGCGCGACGCCGTGCTGCTCACACGCCCGGGCGATTTTTTGTCCGTCGGCCCCGCCGGATCGATGCTGCTTGCCTGGCGCCGGCTGGCCAGCTCGCCTGCGGAGAAGATGCTGACGGAGAAAAACCTCGCCGCTGTCTTGGAACAGTTCGGCTACGCCCCGGATGACGAGGTGGTCGGTGAACTGGCATATGATCTTCGACAGCTTTCCGCGAGCATCGGAATGGTCGCAACGCTGACCGGCACATTCATGGCCGCCGAACGCCACGGCTTTGGGCGCGTTCTGGGAGCCTGGCTCGCCGACGCCCTGCTGGCGCAACGGTTGGGTTGGACACATACGGTACCGCTGCTGGGCGCCGAGGCGACGTTGGGCACAAGCGCTCGCCCGCGTCGATCGACAACCATCTCTGCGGCCACAAGCACTGAGACACATCCTGAGCGTGCCAAAAGTCTGCTTGCCGCGCAGGCGCGCGCTGCGCTGCGCGCCATTGACCTTTCCGCCGAGCTCGAGCGCCGCGCGGATCGGCTGCTCGGCGTCGCGCCGAAACTCAGGGCCAAGGCGGCGGACGCTGTCGTCGACAAGCTCCTGTCCGACGACGCGATCGTCGCATCCGAAAAGATCGCCGGCATGAGCGACCGTGGGCTGCGCCGGCTGTTCGACCGGCTGGTCGAACTCGGCGCCGTGCGCGAGCTGTCCGGCCGATCGACCTTCCGTATCTACGGGCTGTGACGACAATGGCAGAGAGTGCACGTAGGAGAAGGGGAGGACCGCAAGGAGGCGACAGCCGGCCAAATGACCATTTGTTTGATCGCGAACTGGATCACCTGCCGCCGGAGGCGCGCTGGCGCGAATGGATGCATCGCGTCGAGGCAACCATTTTTGCCGCCAGTGAGCCGGTCGGCCGCGAGACGCTGGCGAAGATCGTCGGCAAAAGCTGCAGCATTGATCTGCTGATCGACGATATTCGAGAGGAGTTGCGTGGTCGGCCCTATGACCTGGTCGCCGTCGCCGGCGGCTGGAAGCACCTGACGCGACCAGCCTATGCCGATGCCATCCATGCGGCGGTCGGCGGCGGTGAGACAAAAACCAACCTGACGCAGTCCGACGTGCTGGTGCTGATGTGCATCGCCTACTTCCAGCCGATCACGCGCGGAGAACTGTCTTCGTTTTTCGGCAAGGAAGTTTCGCGCGACCTGATCGGCCATTTGCGCGGCGCGAAGCTGATCGCTTCGGGCCCGCGTAGCCCGTCGCCGGGCGCGCCATACACCTACGTCACGACCAAAGAATTTCTGTTGGAGTTCGGCCTCGACACGCTGCGCGACCTGCCGGATTTCGAGGCCCTAGAGGATGCCGGGTTGTTGTCTAAGGAGAAACTGCTGGCCGGCGACATTCCCAGTGGGCTTGCGAGTGGGTGGGGCGACAGGGAAGCGGAAGAACTGGAGAGCGCCGCGGTTGAGGACCAAAGGTGTTGAACGGGCCATCGCCGTATCGCACGGGGTTCAAGCGACCGAAGTCTGTGTATGGTGGCCTCGTAGTTAGGCGCTGGAAGTGGACCGACACATCGTAACGAGATGAACCGCGCCGGGTTTTCCGGAGGCCGTTTCGTTTGAGTCACGCGGCCATGGCTGGTTCTACCAGCATGGCGTAGTAGCGTTCCTCGGCTTCCGCCGGCGGGATGTTGCCGATGGGCTCCAGCAGCCGGCGATTGTTGAACCAGTCCACCCATTCCAACGTCGCGAACTCGACTGCCTCGAATGAGCGCCATGGTCCGCGTCGGTGGATCACCTCGGCCTTGTAGAGACCGTTGATGGTTTCGGCGAGAGCGTTGTCATAGCTGTCGCCGACGCTGCCGACCGACGGCTCGACGCCGGCTTCCGCCAGGCGCTCGGTGTATCGAATGCTGACGTATTGGCTGCCTCTATCACTATGGTGCACGAGCCCACCGCGATGGATTGGCCGCCGATCGTGGAGAGCCTGTTCCAGAGCGTCCAGGACGAAGCTCGCATGCGCCGTCCGGCTCACCCGCCAGCCGACGATCCTTCTCGCATAAGTGTCGATGACAAAGGCGACATAGACGAAGCCGGTCCAGGTCGCGACGTAGGTGAAGTCGGAGACCCACAGCATGTTCGGTGCCGGGGCATGGAACTGGCGATTGACGTGATCGAGCGGACAAGGTGCGGCCTTGTCGCTCACCGTGGTGCGGAGCGGCTTGCCGCGGATGATGCCTTCGAGACCCATGGCCTTCATCAGGCGGGCAACCGTGCAGCGGGCAACATCGAAGCCCTCGCGCTGCAACTGGCGCCAGACCTTGCGAACGCCGTAGACGCGGAAGTTAGCCTCGAACACGCGGCGAACCTCATCCTTCAAGGCTGCATCCCGTCTTGCCCGAACCGACAGCCGGGAGGGATCGACGCGCTTGGCGACACGGTCATGGTAGGTCGACGGGGCAATCGGCAGCACCTTGCAGATCGGCTCGACCCCATGCGCCCCACGATGATCGTCGATGAACGCGATCATGGCCTGAACCGGCGGTCGAGCTCCGCCTGGGCAAAATACGCGCTCGCCTTGCGCAGGATCTCGTTGGCTTGCCGAAGCTCGCGGTTCTCGCGTTCCAGAGCCTTGAGCTTCGTCGCCACATCCGTAGGCACACCGGCGCGAACGCCGCTATCGCGCTCGGCCTTCTTCACCCACTCATGCAACGTCTGCGCCGTGCAGCCGATCTTGGCGGCGATCGACGACACCGCCGCCCACCGCGAGGTGTGCTCGCCTTCGTGATCCAGAACCAGCCGCACCGCGCGGGCACGGACCTCGGGAGAAAACCTGTTCGTTGTCTTGCTTGTCATGGCTCCACCTTCTCAAGGATTGGAGCCTCCGATCAACCCGGCGCGGTTCACGGCATACTTGTTGACACTCCCATATTGCTCGGCCGCTAAGGTCAATGGCGACGCCTCATTGTCCTCGACCATCGACTCAAGCTCAGGCTTCATCCGAAGCAACCGGTGCCACCCAACTTCCTGATCGAGTACCTCCAATGCGTTCCGGCCATATTCGTTCGCGGACTGCAGGGCTGTGATTGTGTCGAGGAACATGCGCAGCGCCTTGGCGGAATCCGGCCTGCAGTCCATGTGTCGCTGCTTCTTGCGATTACTGGCTTGCGAAAACAGCCGACCGATCAGTTTGATAAACATCGACACGGCATCGTCGGTGAGCTTCTGGCCGAGCTTGATGACCTGTGCCACGATCAAAGCGTGCCGGCGACTCGCATTGAAGTCGTTGGCCAGCCATGCCGGCGTGGCGTTGCCCTCACGGATCATTTGCTCCCACCGTCCCGATGATATGCGGGCCTGCAATTTCGGATCGATCTCCAGCGTCCGAAGGAATGCAATCCGTTCAGTCAGTCCGACCAGGTTGGACGCACCCGGCGCTTCTGGCGCCGATCGCAGCCAATGAAAGCGCGTCTGGCCGATGGCCGGGTCAACCTCCAATAACTTATCCAATGATTGAAGCGTATCGACGGAAATTTCTTCGATCAGCGCTCTCTCTGCCCGCCGACGAGCAATCGAGCGGCCCGCGAGCCCTATTCTCTCAATGGTCTCGGTCACCGGAAGTAGAGAACCGCGTTCCCGAAAAGACGCGGCGATGGCTTTCGCAATCCCGACGCTGTCGTCGGATATCGTTGCCGCCTGAATCGCAGCCAGTAGCGCCGCTCGACGGTCCACCCCCGTTGCGCTCTTCGTATCCAGATACATCATCAAGCGCGCGGCATGGTCGCGACGGGTTTCTTCACGGCGCGCATAGAGTGCGAACGTTCCGAGGTCGGCGCCGACCTGATCGGCAACATACTTTAGCATTGCGCGAGGCGGAGTCTCTCCGGCTGCGAGCACTCTGCCGGGGTGGCGCATCAGGCAAAGCTGAACAGCAAAGCCGAGCTGATTGTGTTCTCGCCTTCGAAGGCCAATCTCGAGCTTGTCAGCCGACGACAGCGAATAGTGTCGGATGAGGCTGTCATCATCGGTCGGCACGCTGAAAAGTTCTTGCCGATCTTGATCTTTGAGAAGCTTCCGTCTGCGCATCGGCCGACTCCATCACAATACACGATGGAACGATGTCAAACTGGGTGGCACATACATCAGCCTTGGCTACGCTATCCACAGAGATCAAGTGCAAGACGGCCGATATCGCGCTTGGGTTCTTGCTCCGTTCACCCTTAGCGCACGATTTTGAGCAGTTCTTGTTCCGACCCCACTGAAGGTATGAAATCAGCCCTGGACATGAGGAACGCCAGAAGCAATTGAGCTGCCCGATGAGAGCAATCTCATGCCGCAATGCAGCGACAATTCTTCGCCGACCAGCGTTCCATGATAATTCGAAAGATACCGCCAGAAATTTCACAACCAAGCTGTCGCCAATGCTTGCGACCTTCAGCTGACCTCGAAGTAGGGCGAAAACACTCCACTGTTCGCGCTGGTCAGCGGAAAAGCGGATACTTGATGAGCGCTGCGATCACGAGAGCAATCTCCCGGCGATGCCCACGAGGCGTATGCACCTACATCATGCCGCTGCCCATAATGTCATTCGTCAGGCCAGCCCGCTTTCATTCGGCGCCGTCTTGACGGGGGGCAACTTGAACTCTGTCTTGGTCACATCCGCAGAAGACGTGGCTGGCAGCCGCCAGCCCTTGGTCAGCCCGTAGATGGCTGGGATCACCACCAGGGTCAGAAGGGTCGACGAGATCATGCCGCCGATCATCGGCACAGCGATGCGTTGCATCACCTCGGACCCGGTCCCCGTGCTCCACAGGATCGGAACGAGACCGGCCATAATGGCGACGACCGTCATCATCTTCGGCCGAACCCGCTCCACTGCGCCGAGCATGATCGCCTCATAGAGATCAGCGCGGGTGAAGCTCCGCTTCTGCTTGGCGCGTTCCTCCTTCAGCTCAGCCATGGCTTGCTCGAGGTATATGAGCATGACCACACCGGTTTCTGCGGCGACGCCTGCGAGCGCGATGAAGCCAACGGCGACCGCGACCGACATGTTGAAGCCGAGCCACCACATCAGCCAGACCCCGCCGACCAGCGCGAACGGCAAGGACAGCATGACAATCAGCGTCTCGGTCAGCGCCTTGAAGTTTAGATAGAGCAGCAGGAAGATGATGAGTAGCGTGACCGGGACGACGATCTTCATGCGTGCTTCGGCCCGTTGCAGATATTCGAACTGGCCGCTCCACCCAACGGTATAGCCGGGTGGCAGCGTCACCCGCTCCGCAACGGCCCTTTGGGCATCGGCGACATAGCCGCCGAGGTCACGACCGCTGATGTCAACGAAGATGTAGGTCGCAAGCTGGCCGTTCTCCGTGCGGATCGAGGTGGCGCCGCGCGTGAGCTCGACCTTGGCCACTTCGCCGAGCGGCACCGCACCGCCGCCGGGCAGCGGCACCTGGACATCCGTCTCGATCGCCCTGGGGTTCGAGCGCAGATCACGTGGATAACGAATGTTGACCCCGTAGCGCTCACGGCCTTCGACCGTCGTCGTCACCGTCTCGCCGCCGAGTGCGGTCGCGATGACGTCCTGAACGTCGCCGACGGCAAGCCCATAGCGGCCGAGCGCCTCTCGATCCGGAACGATGTCGAGGTAGTAGCCGCCGATCACGCGCTCCGCATAAGCGCTTGATGTCCCCGGTACGGCTTTCAATGCCGCCTCGATCTGACGTGCGATCTTCTCCATTTCGGCGAGATCGGTGCCGAACACCTTTACGCCGACGGGCGTGCGGATGCCGGTCGACAACATGTCGATGCGGGCGCGGATCGGCATCGTCCAGGCGTTCGACACGCCAGGAAACTGCAACGCCTTGTCCATCTCGGCCTTTAGGCTGTCGATGGTCACGCCCGGCCGCCATTGTTCCTTGGGTTTCAGATTGATGATTGTCTCGAACATCTCGGTCGGAGCCGGGTCCGTAGCCGTCGCCGCGCGCCCGGCCTTGCCGTAGACGGAATCGACTTCGGGGAAGGACTTGATGATGCGGTCCTGCATCTGCAGGAGTTCCGCCGCCTTGGTCACCGACAAACCCGGCAAGGTGGTCGGCATGTACATCAACGTGCCTTCGTTGAGGCTTGGCATGAACTCGGAGCCGAGCTGTCGCGCCGGCCAGACGGAAATGCCGAGCACGACCAGCGCCAGGAGAATGGTCAGCGTTTTCGCCCGCAGCACACCCCGGATCACCGGTCGATAGACCCAGATCAGGAACCTATTGATCGGGTTCTTGTGCTCCGGGATGATCCGTCCGCGCACGAAGACCACCATCAGAGCCGGCACCAGCGTCACCGACAGGAGCGCCGCCGCTGCCATGGCGAAGGTCTTGGTGAAGGCGAGCGGGCCGAACAGCCGGCCCTCCTGCGATTCCAACGTGAAGATCGGCAGGAAGGAGACGGTGATGATCAACAGGCTGAAGAACAGCGCCGGCCCGACCTCGCTCGCCGCAACGATCAAAATCTGGACTCGTGATTTGCCCGGTTCGGCCCTCTCGAGATGCTTGTGCGCGTTCTCGATCATCACGATCGCGGCGTCGATCATCGCGCCGACGGCGATCGCTATGCCGCCAAGGCTCATGATGTTGGAGCCGAGTCCGATCGCTCTCATGGCCGCGAAAGCGATCAGGATGCCGACTGGCAGCATCAGGATAGCAACGAGGGCGCTGCGGAGATGCAGCAGGAAGACGACGCACACAAGCGCGACGATGATGCTTTCCTCGACGAGCGTGCCCTTGAGCGTTTCGATCGCCGCCTCGATCAGGTGCGAACGATCGTAAACGGGCACGATTTCTGCACCCTTCGGCAGGCTGCCGGCGATGTCGGCGAGACGCAGCTTCACATTGTCGATCACGGTGAGCGCATTGGCGCCGAAGCGCTGCAGCACGATCCCGCTCGCGACTTCGCCCTCGCCGTTAAGTTCGGTGATGCCACGTCGTTCATCAGGCCCGATCTCGATGCGCGCGACATCCCTCAGTCGCAGTGGCACGCCCTGGGCACTCTTGAGGACGATGTTCTCGATATCGGCCTGCGACCTGATGTAGCCGCGGCCCCGCACCATGAACTCGAACTCAGAGAGCTCGAGCGTGCGGCCGCCAACGTCGCGATTGCTGGCCCGCACCGCGTCGCGGACCATCGCAAGTGAAATGCCTTGGGCGCGCAGCCGCAGCGGATCGACGACGATATTATACTGCTTCACAAAACCGCCGACGCTTGCGACCTCTGCGACCCCTTCCGCCTTGGAGGCGCCGTAACGCACGACCCAATCCTGCAACGAGCGCAGTTCGGCAAGCGTCATCTCCTTCGCAACGACGGCATATTGATAGACCCAGCCAACACCGGTCGCATCCGGCCCAAGCCCCGGCGTCACGCCCTGTGGCAAGCGTTGCGCCGCCGCGTTGAGATATTCAAGAACGCGGCTCCTTGCCCAATAAGGATCGGTGCCGTCCTCGAATATCACATAGACGAAGGAGACGCCGAAGAAGGAGAAGCCGCGAACGACCTTGGACTTCGGCACGGTCAACATCGCCGTCGTCAACGGATAGGTGACCTGGTCTTCGACCACCTGCGGCGCCTGGCCGGGATAGTCGGTATAGACGATGACCTGCACATCGGAGAGATCGGGGATGGCGTCAAGCGGCAGCGTCTTCAGTGCGTAGAGACCAGCCGCGACGGCAAAGGCTGTGCCGACGAAGATCAGGATGAGGTTGCGTGCGGACCACGCGATCAGCCGGGCGATCATGGCGTCGCCTCCGCGCTCGTCATGCCGTTCAACGCGGCCTTGAGATTGCTCTCCGCATCAATCAGGAAGTTCGCCGCAACGACGATCTTGTCGCCGGCCGCGATCCCGGAACGGATTTCGGTGAAGCCGCCGCCCTGCTGGCCGACCTGAACCTGTCGCGGCTCGAAGCGGCCGTCGCCCTTGTCCACGATGACGACCTGCCGGCTTCCGGTGTCAATCACAGCATTGTCGGGTACGGCCACGACCTGTCGCCCGCTGCCGCTGGCAATCTCGACATCGGCATACATATCCGGCAGCAGGATGCCGTCGGGATTCGGGATTTCGATGCGCACCTTCGTCGTGCGGGTGTCCGTCGCGACCTGCGGATAGATCAGAGCCACATGGCCCGAAAAGGTCTGGTCGGGCCGGCTGCGCAGCCGGATGGTAGCGGTCGCTCCGACCTTGACCACACCGAGCTGATATTCGGGCACGTCCGCCACGACCCAGACTGTCGAAATGTCGGCGAGCCGAAAGAGAACATCGCCGGGCGCGGCCTTCATGCCCTCCACGGCGTTCCGCTGAAGCACGATGCCGTCGCGTGGTGCCCGCCATGTCATCGAGAGTGGGACTTTGCGCGTCCGCTCTATTTCAGCGATGGCCTCCGGAGGCACACCAAAGTTCTCAAGCCTTTGACGGGCACCGCCCAAAGCACCATCTCTTCCGCCGCTGTTGAGATCAGTCAGGAACAGGGCACCGGCCGCTGCGATCTCGGGGGAATAGAGCTGAAGAAGGGCTTGGCCCTTGGCGATGCGATCGCCGGTCGTCACGCTCGCGACGGTGTTGATGAAGGCGTCCGAGCGCGTTGCGACGACGGTCACGCGCCGCTCGTCGAGTTGCACCGTTCCCGGCACACGCACCGGATTGACGATCACCCTTTCGGCGGCGGCCTCTGTCCTCACGCCCGTCCGCTGCAGCTTACCCGGAGCGACCTTGACCGAAGAGCCATCCTCGCCCTCGCCCTCATAAACGGGGATATAGTCCATCCCCATCGAATCCTTCTTGGGTGTCGGCGAGGTGTCGGGCAAACCCATCGGGTTGCGATAGTACAGCACGCGCTTCGCGCCACCAGTGGCGGGTGCGGCTGCTACCTCCTTGTTCGCCGGCTTGTCCTCGAAGCTCACATCCTCGTCGGCACGGACCGCGAGGAAGTCCCGGCCGTCGGCTGTCTTCTTCGGCACGGCGGAATAGAAGGGCTGGCCATCCGGATCGCGATAATAGCTGACAGGCCCTGATTGCACGGGATCGGCACTCTCGAGTCGAGGGACGGCGCGAAGCCGTGAAAGGTCAGGCAGCGCGAGATCGCGGTGCCCGGCCCAATAGCCTCCAGCCCCCGCCACCAGAACGGCGGCCAGGGTGAGGCCAATCCGGCCCGCCCGGCTCATGGCACGGCCTTGAACACGAGCTTGTTTTCGAGCGTGCCGGTCTCGCCCTGTGCCCTTGGCGCCGAGCGACAGGCGCCAGCCGCCCGCCATCGAGATCTGAGCCTTGAAGCGGTAGACGCCGGGCTCGGTCGAGGGGAGCACTTCGATCGGCGCCGCCATCATCTCCATCCCATCAGGCGCCATATCGACACGCTGAGCGAAGATCACCGCATCCGGCACGGCTTTGCCCGAGCGCTTGTCGACCAGGCGCACCGCGATCACGGCCGCATTGCCTTGCTTGATCTCAGGCTGGACAAGCTGGAACTCGTAGTCCTGAATCCCGGCCCAGGAGTTGGAGGAAAGGCCCGCAACCGCAAGACCGATCAACACCGCGGAGGAGGTGCGCTTCATTGCAAAAAACGTCATTGTTCAATTCCCAAGTTTCATCATTGATCCGCGCAGGTGCACGGCTGGCCCATGGCGACAAGCCACGGGGCTTCGCCGCACGGCAGACGAGCGCACGGCGGCAAACGGCTCACAACGAGCCGGCGATAAACTCAGGTTCTGGGAGGTCGTGGAGGGGGCGGCTCGGCCAGGAGATCGCGCGCGGCGTCATCCCACGGCATGAGCAAGATCCGGGGCACTAAAATGGCCAAATAAGATGCTTTGACAGTTGGCGCGTTCGGGAAACATTTGGCCACGCACAAAGTCGCCAGCGGGCATGACTTTTGGCAATCCGGCAGTGACTGCTTCTGTTGCGGACAGCAAGGCATGTCCTCTGACCTGCCTTGCATGTCTGCCATCGCCGCCATCGGCTCGGCAGCCATCATCGCCGCGGCCGATGGAGCAGCCATCGGCGCGGTCAGAAGGCTCAGGACCGCCAGGATCGAGAGCAGTCGGAGAAGCAAGGGCCAAAATATCACGCGCGCAACCTCTCACATTGTGCGGCGCAAGAAAAGATGGCGAGAATCAAATCCATGTCAGAAAAGGGGGACTGATCGCCGCAAACAAAGCAAACGATCGCTCGAATTCAGTTGAGAGACAAGGCTGCCGGCGTTCGTCCGAAGGGTTCAGCTATCATAGGTCGGCTGCGATCGCGCCTCTTTGATGGCTACCTGGGTAATAGCGGATATGACGAGAGAGCACGTCCCGCTCCGAAGTATATTTTACTTTCAATGATTCGTACGCCCTTAAAGCCGAATTCTAGAAACCCTATGATGGTCACTTGTCCCGTGTGCCGGGGTTTCTGGATATTGTGCATTGGAAAATGTGCAACGGAAGGAAGAAGCCATGTCGATTATGCCGAAATACATCGGCCTTGATGTTCGCCGGGACACGATCTCGATCGCGGTTGCCGATGAGGGAAGCGATCGGGACGTGCGGTTCTTCGGAGCTGTTCCCAACAATGGCGATGCCCTCGCCAAAGCTCTAGCGAGCATCGGCAAGGACGGCGCGACGCTGAAGGTCTGCTACGGATCTGGCCCTTGCGGATTCGTGATTTACCCCTTCTTGAAGCGTCTCGGGATCGACTGCGTTGTGATCTTGCCGTCCTCAATGCCGCGTCGGCCGAATGATCGTGTAAAGACCGACCGCCTTCGCGATCTCTACATCCGCTGCCGGCGCTGGAGCGGGTCTGCCCGACGGTCGGCTATCCGAAGACGATCCGCGTCGACCAGGGTTCGGAGTTCATCTCGCGCGACCTCTATCTCTGGGCCTATGCAAAAGAGGTGACGGTTCGACTTCAGCGGTCGGGGAAGCCTACTGACAACGCTTACATTGAGGCCTTCAATGGCCGCTTCCGGGCGGAGCGCTTGAACGCCCACTGGTTCCTGACGCTTACCGATGTGGCCGAAAATATGTGACGTTGCCCCCGATCAGCCCTCATTCATAACTGGACTCTGTTCTCCTTGTGGTCCGATCTGGACCGGTTTGCAAACTCGTTCGGGGTGAGGCCACGCAGGCTCGTGTGTGGCCGGTGCTCGTTGTAGTCGATCCTCCACTCTTCAATGATGCGGCGTGCCGCTGCCATGCCGCGGAACAGGTGCTCGTTGAGGCATTCGTCGCGCAAGCGGCCGTTCAGGCTTTCGACGAAGCCGTTCTGGGTCGGCTTGCCCGGCGCGATGTAGTGCCACTCGACGCGGTTGTCCTCCTGCCACTGCAGGATCGCCCGCGACGTCAGCTCGGTGCCGTTGTCGGAGACGATCATCAGCGGTCGGCCGCGCGTCTCGACGATGGCGTCCAGTTCCCGCGCCACCCGCATGCCCGACAGTGACGTGTCGACCACGAGTGCCAGGCACTCCCGAGTGAAGTCGTCGACCACCACCAGGACGCGGAAGCGTCTGCCATCGGCGAGCATGTCGGATACGAAGTCCAGGCTCCATCGTTGGTTTGCTCCCTGCGGCAGCGTCATCGGCGCCCGCGTGCCCAGCGCCCGCTTGCGGCCGCCGCGCTTCTTCACCGTCAGCCGCTCCTCCCGGTATAGCCGGAACAGCTTCTTGTGGTTCAGTTCGATGCCCTCGCGCCGCAGAAGGATGAGCAGCCGCCGATAGCCGAACCGACGCCGCTCAAGCGCCAGCTCTTTCAGCCGCGCCCGCACCGCGGCATCGTCCGGTCGCCGCGACGCATAGCGATAGGTCTTCGGGTCGAGCCCGACCAGACTGCAGGCACGCCGCTGCGAGTAGCACTTCTCTTCGATCGCCCAGGCCACGAAGCGCTTCCTTGTCCTGGGCGTCAGAACTTTCCCAGTGCTTCCTTCAGCGTCGCGACGTCCAGCATAGATTCCGCTAGTAGCTTCTTCAGCCGCCGGTTCTCGTCCTCGAGGCTCCTCAGCCGCCGGGCGTCCGACACTTCCATGCCGCCATAGCGATTACGCCAGTTGTAGAAGGTCGCCTCCGAGATCCCGTGTTTGCGGCACAGCTCTGCCGTCGGGATTCCCGCCTGGTGCTCCTTCAGCACGCCGATGATCTGGTCTTCCGTGAACCGGCTTCTCTTCATCTCCGTCTCCTTTCGACGGAGTCCAGTTCAAACCGAGGGCATTCCAGGGGGCAACGTCAGCGAGGCTCCAGACGCTCAAATAGAAGGCTGAAGCCGATTATTTATCGCGATCGTTTCTTGAGGGAATGAGCCGTTTTCGAAAGCGTTGATTAAGCTAAATTTTTCGTAAACTTTGAAACCTTCCTGCAGAAATTGGTCGTGAACCGTCGGTATGCGCATTAGCTGAGGGTGCAACAAGCGCCACGACGCGCCGACTGTGCCAGGGGCCCGACGCGCTGGGAGATCGGCTAATGCTCAGTAGCGAGCGAAAACCTGCCGGCCGGCTTTTCCGAACAGCACGACCTCGTAGACGTCCTTCTCTCCCGCGACCTCCATGCCGGGAGAGCCCGCCGGCATGCCTGCTACCGCGAGACCGGTGGCCGCCGGTCGCTCCTCGAGTAGCCGAAGGATCTCCGCCGCCGGGACGTGGCCTTCGATCACAAAGCCGCCGATCGTAGCGGTATGGCAGGACTGCAGATCGCTCGGTACGCCCAGTTCGGCTTTGACGACATCGAGGTCTTCCCGAACGGTCTCTCGCATAACGAAGCCGGCACGCCGGACATGCTCGACCCAGGCGCCGCAGCATCCGCAGGCCGCCGAGCGCGCCACCTCCATTTGCGGTATCTCGACTTGCGCCCCGGCGCCTCGCGGCATCAGCGTCGCAGCGGCGCCGGCCGTCGCAAGCATCATCATCGAGCGGCGGGTGACTATCATCTTGATCTCCTGTTCTGGTGTCATGTGCTCTCGTTCCGCACGCGGCGGCCCCAAAAGGCGGTGACCTAGCGGAGCCGCTCCGCAATCCTGTCCATCTGCTCGATCTCCTCGCGCTGGGTCCTGGTGATGTTCTGGCACAACGTGACGAGCTCGGGATCGGTGAGGTTGGCCTCCCGGCACATGAGGATCGCCCCCGAATGGTGGGGGACCATCGAAGCGACGAACTGGCGATCATCAATGCCGGCCTGGCTGCGCGTCGCCCAGAATGAGCCCGCCGTCAGCACCACGAACGCCACGTAGAGCGCGATGTTGAGGCTACGTTTCGGGAACATGCCGGGCATCGTCGCCAGCATGAAGATGCCCATCGGCGCCCACATCGTGACGGCCATGTAGAACATATTGAGATTGTTGCGGAAGTCGATCCAGCCGTCGATCATCGAGAACATGACGATGTACATGACGGCGAGGCCGAGAAGCATGTTCAGCCAGAACATAAGATAGGGTCGGCCGTGCGAACCGTGCTCCTTGCCCGGCGATTTCGACATGGCGTGGTCACTATGGGTCATGAGTTCTCTCCGTTGGGATTTCGGTTTTGATCAGTGGCCCAGACCAGCCGGCTCGAGGATCATCCAGATCGCCATGCCGACCATCATCAGATTTTCGGTAAGCGAGACGAAGCCTAGCGGAACATTGCTGTCGCCGCCAACGCAGGCGCATTTGAGCTCGCGCTTGTCGATATAGACCGCCTTGAACACCGAGATCGCTCCGATGCCGCCGATGAACAGCGCTACCGGAATGGACAGCCACATCAGCACGCCCCCGAGCATCAGCAGCCCTGCCAGGGCTTCCGCGAAAGGGTAGATGCTCGCGTAACGCACCCAGTGCTGCGCAAGCAAGTCATAATTGAGGAACATCGTGGCGAAGCCGTCAACGTCCTTGAGTTTTTGCAGCGCCAGCAGACACATCGCGATGGCGATGAACCACTCGGCCGTTTGCACCGGCATCACCATGCCGAATGCGGCCCAGCTCGCGGCCAGCGCCATCAGCGCCGCCATGGCGAAAAGCGCGATCACCGGCGTATAGGTGACGGGTCCTTGTCCTTGACCATCTTGCCGAAGAAGCGGACGAGATCGTCATAGCCGCCGATCCTCCTGCCGTCGATAAAGGCCTGCGGCGTCGTGTCGACGCCGTGCTTCTGCTTGAAGGCGTCGATCTCCTGCCTGTTGGTGAGCTTGTGATCGTCGACCTGGTAGCCCTCGCGTTGCAGCAGGTCGAGCGCCTTCAGCCCCCAGGGGCAGGTGTGCTCGGCGGTCACCATCCGATGCAGTTCCGCGCGTTTGGTCGAGGACGTCATTCACACACTCTCCGGTCGGTTCTCAGTTTTGCCTGGAGGCCTGTCGGCGAGGATTGATGGCTGCCGGAGAACCCGACGCGACCGCACCACGACGCGGCTCGAGCGAGATGTCTTCGTTGACGTCGTCGGTTTCGAGGCGTTCGATGATCGGGCAGTGCGGCCGATCATCGCCATGGCAGGCATTGACCAGGCTGGTCAGCGTGTGAGTCATGTCCTGCAGTGCCCTGATCTTCTTCTTGAGTTCCTCGATGTGGCCCTGCGCCAGGCGCTTGACCTCGACACTCTGCCTGGTGTCGTCGCGCCACAGGCCGAGAAGCTCAGAGATATCTGTCACCGCGAACCCAAGATCCCGGGCTCGCCGAATGAAGCGCAGCACATGGACATCCCCGTCGGAGTAGTCGCGGTACCCCCGATGCCGTGCGGTCGGCGCGCGCAATGAGGCCGGTCTGCTCATAATAACGGATCATCTTGGCTGAGACGCCCGACGCCTTCGATGCCTGTCCGATGTTCATCTTGCCCTGTCTTTCCCGTCAGCGAAGGTCGCGGCAACCTCGCCATTACCTTTTCAATGCGCTGCCTTGAAACGGCGTAGCCGCAACGCGTTGCCCAGCACGAACACGCTCGACAGCGCCATGGCGCCTGCGGCGAAGATCGGCGACAGCAGAAGCCCGAAGGCCGGATAAAGCACGCCCGCCGCCACCGGGATCAGCGCCGCATTGTAGACAAAGGCCCAAAACAGGTTCTGCCGGATGTTGCCGATCGTCGCCTTGGAGAGCGCAATGGCGTTCGGCACGCCCAGCAGGCTGCCCGACATCAGCACGACATCGGCCGCCTCGATGGCGATATCCGTGCCTGTGCCGATGGCCAGGCCGATATCGGCCTCGGCCAGGGCCGGCGCGTCGTTGATGCCGTCGCCGACGAAGGCGAGCCTGCCATGCTGCACCTTCAGGCGGCGCACAGCCTCCACCTTGCCGTCCGGCATCACCTCGGCGACGACCTCGTCGATCCCCAGCCGCGCCGCGATAGCCCGGGCGGTGCGCGCATGGTCGCCAGTGATCATCGCGACCTTGAGGCCGAGATCGTGCAGGGCGCGGATCGCGGCCGGCGTCGTCTCCTTGATCGGGTCGGCGACCGCCAGGATCGCCGCAAGCCGGCCGTCGATCGCGGCATAGAGCGGCGACTTGCCCTCGTCGGCGAGGCGCCCGGCGACTTCGGCGAAGACGGCCACGTCGTGGCCGAGCTCGGCCATATAGCGATCGGCGCCGATCTCGACCGGCCGGTCTCCGGCCAGCGCCTTGACGCCGAGACCCGGGACGGCCTCGAAGCGCGAGACGGCGGGCTGCGCGAGGCTTTCCGCTTCTGCGGCATCGACCAGCGCCCGGGCGACCGGGTGTTCCGAACGCGTCTCGATCGCGGCAAGCAGCGCGAGGACATCGGCGCGCTCGAAGCCTTCCCGCAGCTCCATGTCGGTCAGGGCCGGCTTGCCCGCAGTCAGCGTACCGGTCTTGTCGAGTGCGACGACGCGCGCATCCTTAAGCGCCTGCAGCGCCTCGCCTTTGCGGAACAGGACGCCGAGTTCGGCGCCACGGCCGGTTCCGACCATGATCGAGGTCGGGGTGGCGAGCCCCATAGCGCAGGGGCAGGCGATGATGAGGACAGCGACCGCATTGACCAGCGCAAAGCTTAGCGCCGGCGACGGCCCGAACGCGAGCCAGGCGGCGAAGGTCAGCGCGGCCAGCGCCATCACCACCGGCACGAACCACATTGTCACCCGATCGACCAGGGCCTGGATCGGCAGCTTGGAGCCCTGCGCCTCCTCGACCATGCGGATGATGCGGGAGAGGACGGTGTCGCCGCCGACGGCCGTGACGCGAAAGGCGAAGGCGCCGGTCTGGTTGACCGTGCCGCCCACGACGCCGGCCCCTGTGGCCTTGGCGACCGGCATCGGCTCGCCCGTGATCATCGATTCATCGACGAAGCTGTCGCCTTCGACCACCTCGCCGTCGACCGGGATCCGTTCGCCAGGCCTGACCTCGATGACGTCGCCGGCCACGACCCTCTCGATCGGCAGATCGGCTACCTGTCCGTTGCGACGCACCCTGGCGGTCCTCGCCTGAAGGCCGACAAGGCGCTTGATGGCCTCGGACGTGCGTCCCTTCGCCCGCGCCTCGAGCAGGCGCCCGAGCAGGACCAGGGTGACGATGACGGCGGCGGCCTCGTAATAGACGTTGATGGTGCCGGCCGGCAGTAAGCCGGGCGCGAAGGTGGCGACCAGCGAGTACCCATAGGCGGCCAGCGTGCCGACGGCGACCAGCGAGTTCATGTCCGGCGTCAGCCGCCACAGCGCCGGCAGGCCCTTGTCGTAGAAGCGGATGCCGGGAACGAAAAGGACGATCGTGGTCAGGGCGAACTGAATATACCAACTCCACTGCATGCCGATCGTCGCGACGATCAAGTCGTGCGCGCCGGGGATCAGATGTGCGCCCATCTCGAGCACGAACACGGGCGCGGTAAGAACGGCCGCAAGCGTGACGTCGCGGCTCAGGCCGCGCCGTTCCGCTTCCTTTCGGGCGGTCTGATCGTCCGCCACACTTTCCTGAATGCCGGTCGTGACTTGGGTATGGAGTCTCGCCTCATAGCCGACCGCTTCGATCGCGGCGATCAACTCGGCCGCGTCGGCTGACCCGCGAACGGTCGCTTTCTCGGTCGCAAGATTGACTATCGCGTCCGCTACGCCAGGGACATCTCGCAGGGCGCGCTCGACCCGGCCGACACAGGAGGCGCAAGTCATGCCCTCGATGGACAACTGCAGCGGCGCCGAGACGGGAACTTTCTCGAGGACGGAGTATCCCGCCCCCTCGACCGCCTTGACGAGGTCGGCGCGCGCAACACCGGCTTGGGTGATCACGCTGGCGCGCTCGGTCGCCAGATTCACCGACGCGGTCTCGACGCCAGGGACGGCTTTGAGCGCGCGTTCGACCCGTCCGACGCAGGATGCGCAGGTCATGCCCTCGATGGGCAGGGAAATCGATGCGCCGACAAGATCCGTGGCGCGGATGGGGGCGTTCATTTTGGCCTCCCTTCGCTTGTTCGAGTTCAAACTGCCGCACAACTTGCGGCTTCCAACGATGGGAAGGTCAAGAGCAATTTTCTGCTCCGGCGACCTTGACCTTACAACCGTTGGAAACCCCATCTATGCAGCAGGAGATCAAGTAAAGGAGCATTTCTATGGAACTTCGGATCGAAGGCATGACCTGCGGCGGTTGCGCAAGGTCTGTCACCAAGGCCATCCAGGGCGTTGACCCCGACGCCAAAGTGGAGCCCAACCCGGCAACGCGGAAGGTCAAGGTCGAAACCACAGCCAGCGCAGCACAAGTAGAGCAGGCGCTTGCAAAAGCGGGTTACCCCGCAACGACGACATGAAGAGGTCAAACCGAATGAAAAAGCTGACCATCGCATTTATCGTCGGAGCGGTTGCTGTCGCAGGCGGCTTGGCAATCGCTCAAGGCCAGATGAACATGGGTCCGATGCCAGGGCACGACATGTCGCAGATGGACATGTCGGAGTCAGACAATGCTGCGGTAAAAGGCTACACCGAAGCAATGCAGCGTATGCAGCAAAACATGGTGATGGACTACTCCGGCGATCCCGATGTGGACTTCATGCGCGGCATGATCCCGCACCATCAGGGGGCGATCGATATGGCAAAGGTGGTTCTCCAATATGGAGAGGACCCAGAGGTGAAGAAACTCGCAGAAGAAGTGATCAAGGCGCAGGAGAGCGAGATCGCGACGATACAGAAGTGG
Organism: Mesorhizobium sp. J428; assembly: GCF_024699925.1. Lineage (NCBI taxonomy): Bacteria > Pseudomonadati > Pseudomonadota > Alphaproteobacteria > Hyphomicrobiales > Phyllobacteriaceae > Mesorhizobium > Mesorhizobium sp. J428. Next base: position 61,211 of record NZ_JAJOMX010000005.1, on the reverse strand, counting down.
CTTTCGGATCGAGGGCAGTAACTCGGCGAGCGCGCCACAGTCCACACGTCGGCAAACCTCGCCGCCACTCAGCGTTTCAAAATGGGTGGGGCGCATCCTCGTCCAAGACACAGCCTGGGCAAGGACAGCCAATGCTTTGACGCCTCACGCCGGACTGCGTGACGGTGGGTCGGCAGTTCTGAAGAGCTTGTCCTGCCGATTCAAACCCCTGATTTCCCAAACAGGATTTCTCAACGAACCAAGCAGACGACCCGACTAGGATCCTTCGTGAATGAAGCTTGACCTTGCCACGCTGGAACGTCGTAAAATGCAAACATCGCCCGGTGGGCATATTCCATTCGGCTCTGTGCGTGAGAGTGTCACCGAAGTCGATGGGATCAGGCACCGCGCTCATCGGAATAGTAAAGGGACGAGATTATGGTTGCGCCTCGCTGGCCCCAAATCTATTCGACGAGTTTAGCCGTCGGAGTTGGAACCCTGTCCTTCGTGGTGCTGGGCACCGTCTCTGCCCTATGGCCAAATCCACTGTTCATCCGGATGACACCTGCGGGCGGGTGGGAAATCGTTCTCCTTGGACTGCAGTCCATTCTACTCGGGCTTTATGCCACCATCTGGCGACCGACGTGCTCGATCCGGACCGCGGGCGTCGGCGGCGTGCTCAGCTTCCTCGGCATCGCATGCCCAGTTTGCAACAAGGTGCTTCTGCTCTTGTTCGGCGCGAGCGCGCTGATGACTTATTATGAGCCGCTGCGCCTGTATCTTGCCCTGCTGGGCGTCGTCGTCACGGCTTTTGCCCTGGCTCGCGAGTGGACGTTGCGTTCTTCCGAGCGCTCGAAAGGACGGTCCCGGCTGCACAGCCCAGCGATCGAGGGGCTGTGATGCAATCGAAATCGCGTCTCGGAAGAGAGGCCCCGTAAGCCGCTTAGGAACCCAACTTCGATGATCGGTACGCCTGTCCAATGGGCCGGGCTCGACCTTTGGCCCTACGCCCTGCTCATCATCGCCGTGATGTCCTGGGCCCTCTATCACTTCCTGGCACCCTCAGGTTGGCGCGAATGGACCGGCGCCGGGGTCGTCCAAGCCTTCATCATAGCGCTCTATGCCGAGATGTATGGGTTCCCGCTGACGCTCTACCTCCTAGGTGGCCCGCTTCCGTTTCAATTTCCCTTCGCTCCGTCGAACGGTCACCTCTGGTCTGCGTTGCTCGGCGCGGGAGAGGCAGGCGCCGTCATCGAGGCAATCGTCGGATACGCCATTCTTACCGTGGGCGCCCTTCTTGTCGTCAAAGGCTGGGTCCGCATCTACTTGTCGGACCAACGACACGTTGATACGGGCGTCTACAGCGTGATGCGGCATCCCCAGTATACTGGCATCTTTCTCATCGTTCTGGGCGAGCTGATAAACTGGCCGACAATCCTCACAGTCGTTCTCGCGCCCATTATCCTGCTCTTATGCCTCAACCTGGCAAGACACGAGGAACGGGCGCTCGTTGCCGAGTTCGGATCGGTATATCGCGACTATCAGGCACGGGTCCCGATGTTCTTTCCCAATCTACGGGAACTCGCCCTGCGCCTCGTATTGCCTCGCTGAGTCGGGCGCCTACGCAGGCTTTTCTAGCCCCCACGTCACGAGCGAGCGCCTCCCCAGACAAGGAATTGAGGACCGGCCAGTAAATCAAATGCCGGAATCAGACCAGTGACCCACCTTCCCCAGAGCAATACCGGCAAGAGTACCCGGCATTATCGTCATGCGCGGATGAAGAGGAACGGTCAACTTAGCATGACGACGAGAACTGTCACAGGAGAAACACCGAATAGTATCGACAGCCGCAGACACGCCCAGTTGCGTAAGCATGCCCGCGTTACACGACCACTCGCATCTGTCCCGCCCTCAACAACCGCCAACCACACCGCCAGCGCCGAAACAGACAAGTGAAATGAGCCTCTCGCGACCTGGAATCGTGCTTGCCAACGCGGCAAGGCCGACAAAGTTGTCATGCTTCAGAGGTGGAAGGTGTCCGCACGATTTGTCGGATTCGGATTGGATCGTTCGTCGTTACGGTGAAGACAGCCAACCGGCCCGCCACAACAGAGGAAAACGCGATGACTATTACGATTACGGCCTTTGATGAAAGCTCGCCGGATCGCGGCCAGGGACTGGCGAGGGACATGCGTGTGCGCTGGGCGCTGGAGGAAGTGGACCAGCCTTACGAGGTGCGGCTCGCTCCGTGGAGCACATTCAGGGAACCCGCGCATTTGGCACGCAATCCGTTCGGGCAGATACCGACTTATGAGGAAGGTGATCTCACGCTGTTCGAGTCAGGCGCGATCGTGCTTCATATCGCAGAGCGCTTTCCGGGCCTGCTGCCGGCGGATGCGAATGGGCGGGCGCGTGCGATCATGTGGATGTTCGCTGCGCTCGATACGGTGGAGCCGCCGATCGTCGATCGCGACGTCGTCGAGAACTTCGAGGAAGGCAAGAGCTGGCAGGGCGAGCGCTTCGAGATGGTCGATGAACGCATTCGCGAACGGTTAAATCAACTTTCCGCGCGCCTGGACGACAGCGAGTGGCTCGATGGCGATTTCAGCGCTGGCGACCTTCTGATGGTGCATGTGCTGCAAAGGTTGCAGGGGTCGGAAATATTGGAGGAATTTGCGAACCTTTCCGCCTATGTCGCCCGTGCAGAAGCGCGGCCGGCGCATAAGCGCGCTTTCGCCGCTCAATTGGCGGTGTTCACCGGCGCGTCGCGATGAAAGTTCTAACCGTTCTTCGCGTCCTGCCTTTTGCGGCCCTCGCTCTGGCCAGCATTTGGGCTGCCAACCGGGCTCCTGAGGGTCGCCGTTCCCCACAGATGGACTTCACGGTTACGTTCGAGGCACTCGCCAATGCCCTGACCAAGGCGCCGCACATAGCCTCCATGGCTATGCTGTTCGTTCTCGCCGCATCGCAACCGGCTACGCGCGCATCTGGCTTGCTGTCGTGCTGACTTTTCTTGTGGGCGTGTTCTGGGAACTGGTTCAGACCACGGTAATCGGCCACAATCCCCGCGTTGTTGACATCTTTCCCAACCTTGTTGGCATTGCCGTTGCCTGGATCATCGTATCCGTGTCGGTTTTCCTCTGGCGCTCAGCCCGTTCGCGCTTGCTGCGCAAGTCCTAAAATCTGCGTCACGTCCGCAGCAGCCCGGAATCCGAGCCGCGATGTGCCGAAAGTCAGGAGTTGTGCGACAGCCGGTGAATTAGACATCGAACGCGGCAAGGATCGGACAGGAATAGATTTCCCGTCCACACATTGCATTGCCAGCAGTTGCAAGCTCTGCCGGGAGCGCTGTAGTTCCGCGATCTGCTCATCGAGCTTGACCATCCGCTTCTCTGCCATCTCATGGGCGCGGTGACTGCCAAAGAGATGTGACCAGAAGCGGTTGCGTCAACGACCGCTTTGAGAAGGCCCAAACCGTCAGGAGAAAGGGGTTCCGTTGTTGTTCGCGCATCTCAGAAAAGCCCCAGCGTTATGGCAGCAAGAGCGACATAGCGACCTGCCTTGGCTATCGTGACCAGTAGTAGGAAGCTCCAGAATGGTTCGCGTAACACGCCGGCTGCCACAGTCAGTGCGTCGCCGCCTATGGGCGCCCAGGACAACAGAAGACTCCATCGGCCCCATCGCCGATACCAGCCTGTCGCCCGGGCGAGCGCATGTTCACTCACAGGGAACCAGCGCCTTTGACGAAAATGCTCGATCCAGCGGCCCAGCAGCCAGTTGACGACAGAGCCGAGCACATTGCCGACCGTCGCTACGATCAGCAATGTGATCGGAGCTTGCTTTCCCACGATCAGGAGCCCGACCAGAGCGATTTCGGATTGAGCCGGCAAGATCGTGGCGGCGACGAAGGCGATGGCGAACAGTCCGGCCAGTGAGAACAGATCTTCCACGCTTCTCGTCAGCGCTCACGCGGCCATGCAATGTGCATATCGTCAATCACGTAAGCATGAGCGTGGCGATGGTCTTGCCCGGCCTCCATAAGGTGCGGATGACCGGCCGGGAGATCGTCGTGACTATGCGCCACGACCTCGGGATCAGCAGCGGGCCAGAGGGTAACGCTGCTCGCGATGGCGACCGCGACCACTGCCGCAAGTATGACGGCCGTGTAAGGCAGACCGAGTGCAGCACCAGCCCATCCAGCGAGCGGGTGCGCAAGCAGCCAGCAGGCATGGGAAAGCGCGAACTGTGCAGCGAAGAGGGCAGGGCGGTCCTCGGGGTTCGACGACCGACGGAGCAGTCGGCCGGAAGGCGTCTGTGCCGTCGAATAGCCAAGACCGAGCACGAACCAGAGCGGGACCAGCCCGCCAAAACCCGGAAGTGCGGCCGCAGCCAGCGTTCCGGCGGCGAGCAGCGAAGCGCCCGCCAGCATTGCGGTGCGGTCGGGCACGGACTCCAGCAGCCTCGGCAACACCAGAGCCGCGACCATCGAGCCACCACCGAAGGCGGCCAGCGCCAGCGCCGTCGCCTGATTGTCAAGGCCGAAGGCTGCCTGCACGTAGACCACCGTATTGACGATTACCAGCGCGCCGGCCGAGGCAACGGCAAGGTTGATCGCCAGCAAGCCGCGCAAGCGCGGCGTCGCCAGGTAGATCCGGATACCCCTCGTTGTACGGTCATAGATGGCGCGCGGCTGCGCGGGCTTCGGACTGGGCAGCACCACCGACACGACCAGCGCGGCCGAGATCAAAAAGCCGACCACCGTGCCGACGAACAGGTTGTGGAAGGAGATGAATGCGAGAAGTGCTGCCGCCAGCATGGGACTGACCACGCTCTCCAGATCATAGGCGAGCCTGGAAAGCGACAGCGCGCGCGTATACTCCTTTTCTTCCGGCAAGATATCGGGGATCGTCGCCTGGAAGGTGGGTGTGAAGGCGGCCGAGGCCGATTGCAGGACGAAAATCAGGGCATAGACCTGCCAGATCTCGGTTACAAAAGGCAGAAGCACAGCTACGGCCGCACGCACGAGATCGAGCGCCACCAACATAGCGCGACGCGGCACGCGTTCGGCGAAAGCCGAGGCTATCGGCGCGACGGCCACATAGGCGATCATCTTGATGGCGAGCGCAGTTCCAAGCACGGCACCGGCCTCCGCCCCTGCCAACTCGAATGCGAGCAGGCCAAGCGCGACCGTGGCGAGGCCCGTCCCGACTAGCGCGATGACCTGGGCGAGAAAGAGATGGCGATAGGTCCGGTTCTGGAGGATCGCCAACATCACAGATACTTCGCGATTTCCTTGAACTCGTCGACCGAACCGCGCTTTTCGCGCGGAAGAGGCCCGACTGCTTCCTCAAGGCAATGATCGAGATGATCGTGAATCAGCGTTCGCTTCGCCTGCGCGATGGCCTTCTCGACTGCATGGAGCTGCTGGGCGATGTCAAGGCACGACCGACCGCCCTCGATCATCTCTATGACGCCGAGGAGATGGCCATTGGCTCGCCTCAAGCGCTTGACGATATGCAGATGTGTTTCGTGAAGGTTTGAAGTCGTATTCATGTCCAAAATCCTATCCCCCCGTAGAGGATATGGAAAGGCATTTTGTCCTTAGACACTTAGCCCTCAGGCTCCGTTCAACTCACGCGACCATCTTCTCGATGAAGCAGACCCGGAAATGTGCAATCCTAATGCGCAAGAGACGTCCCAGCAGCCTTCTATGCAAACATGGGGATTGGCGCGCCGGCCGTTCAAAAGGCAGTCTCGCTCGCATTGAATACCTTCGTATTTGATGCAGCGCAAATTCGTCACTCTGGATCTGCGCTAGTGACGCAACGTCGGGGTGGCGAAGCGCCGCCCCGCATGCCAGAGGCTTCAATCCTATGAGCAGGACGGCCACGTGCAGGCTTCATCAATGGACAAAGGGTCGGGGAGGCTCTATTCTTTGCCCATGCTTCGCGCGTTGCTTATAATTGTTACAACCATCTCGCTTGCCGCTGCTTCTTTTGCCGTTCAAGCACACGAGACCCGCATGTCCGGGATGTTGGAACACGCCGCGCTGACGCAGCACATGGAGCAAGCCTCTTCTTCGATGGCCGCTTGCAGCGAAGGAGAGTCCTGCAAAGCAGATGCCGGATTATGCGCCTTCGCCTGCGCCGGAATATCGGCCTGGCTTCCGGTTGTGCGTATTTCGGCAAAGCAAATCAGCTCGCGGCAAAAATATCCCCTCCCGCCCGATGCCGTCTTCGTCGCCGCAGCTCCCGGCCGGAACGATCGCCCTCCTATATCGCGCCTCCTCTGAGCCTGCGGCGGGGCTGATCCCGCTGCGATCCATTGGACCTTTCAGGCGGGACAGATCGTCCCGAGGTGACGAATATGACGACCTTTTCACGACGCGGCTTCCTCGCCGCCAGCGCAGCGATGCTTGCTGCATCCCATTTCCCCATCAGGGCCTACGGCCAGGACGCGGCTGCGATCCGCCTGGCCGCCACCAGCCGCACGCTCGATATAGACAATCGACCGGCCACCGTTTTCGGGCTCGCTGGACCCAACGGGCAAGGGCTGCTCCTCGATCCGGGCGAGCGATTTCGGGTGGATCTGACCAACGATCTCGCCGAACCCACGATCATTCATTGGCACGGCCAGATTCCCCCGAACGCTCAGGACGGCGTCCCGGATATGCCGCAGCCGCTTCTTCAGCCCGGTGAAACGCGCAGCTTCGATTTCGCGCCCCAGCTCGGAACGCACTGGATGCACAGCCATGTGCCGATCCAGGAAATGCGATTGCTCGCCGCGCCGCTGATCGTCCGGAGGGCAGAAGACCTATCCGCCGATCGGCAGGAAGTCGTCCTGTTCCTGCACGACTTCGCGTTCAAGACACCGGAAGAAGTGCTGGAAGAGATCACTAGCGCAAGCGCTGATGGACATGGCGCTGCCGCCACGCCAGGCGCGATGCAAGGCATGAACCATGGCGGCATGCCTGGAATGAACCAGGGCGGGGCCGGGGGAATGGGCTCGATGGCCATGGATATGGGTAACATGGCGATGGATCTCAACGACTACGACTGGGATGCCTATCTCGCCAATGACCGAACCCTGTCCGATCCCGATGTCGTCCAGGTTGAACGCGGCGGCCGAGTTCGCCTCCGTGTCATCAACGCAGCCGCAGCCACCGCTTTCTGGATCGACACGGGCGAAGCACAAGCCCGGCTCGTCGCTGTCGACGGGCATGAGGTCCAGCCGGTCGCGGGTTCGCGGTTCGGGCTGGCCATGGGGCAGCGTCTCGACCTGGAGATCGACCTTCCGAATGAGACCCGCGCATGGCCGATTCTGGCGCTCAGGGAGGGCGAACGTGAAAGGACCGGCATCATTCTCGCCTCCGCGGGCGCCACGATCGACAGGATCGGTTCCCTTTCAGCGAATGACGCCCCGGCCTTCGACACGGACCTGTCTCAGGAGTCACGGCTGGTCGCTGTCGACACGCTTGCCGCCCGTCCGGTGGATCGAAGCCACATGATCATGCTCGGCGGCTCGATGCAGCCCTACGTCTGGACCATCGATGGAGCAACATGGGGCAAGCATCGGCCGATTGCCGCAACGAGCGGCGACCGGGTGGAACTGATGTTCCACAATATGTCGATGATGGGACATCCGATGCATCTGCATGGGCATGCATTCCAGGTTGTCGGCATCAACAGGCGACGCTTCGAAGGTGCGCGCCGCGACACCGTACATACCGCCGATGTCGATGGTCACTGTTGCCCTTGATGCCGGCGAGGCCGCGAGTTGGATGTTGCATTGCCATCATATGCCGCATCTGGCCACCGGGATGATGACCGAGCTCAGGATCGCTGCATGAAACCGCTCTGGATCGCGGTCGCCGCAACTCTCCTGGCGGCGGCCGGTGCGATCTTCGTCGGAAAGGGACGGTCCGGTCAGGAGGCGAGCGATCACATCGCGCTTGGCCGGGCAGTCTATCTAGCGAACTGTGCGAGCTGTCACGGTACGAAACTCGAAGGCCAGCCCGACTGGCGCAGCCCAGGCACGAGCGGCCGCCTTCCGGCGCCGCCGCATGATGAGACCGGTCACACCTGGCATCATTCGGACAGGCAACTCCTCGCAATCATCACCGACGGGACCGCAGCGGTGGTTGGCGGTGGCTACGAGAGTGGCATGCCCGGCTTTCGGGAGGCTCTGACCTCCGCCGAGATCGAGGCTGTCCTCGACTACATCAAGAGTACCTGGCCGCAGCGAGAGGCAGACTACCAACGCCGCATCTCGAACGGCTGACACGCCGGAGGCCACGAAAGCAATTTCGTGGCCTCACAATCGCGCGCTGCCCCACCACCACATTCATGCCGACGGGTTCGGCGGTTGATGGCGGCAGAGAGGGTGATCGGCGGCCTAAAGACATGAGGATTCACAAATGAACAAGAGAAACGTCTTCGCTCTCCTCGTGGCCGCGGCAGCGGTTGCGGGCTTTGCGCTTTGGAACCGAGCCGGACCGGAAGACGAAGCCAAAAGAGGAGTATCGGGCCAGGGGCCGGCATACTCGGTTGTCGTGCCTTCGTCATTGTCCGACACCGCAAAGATGGGAGAACGAGGTTTCAACGTCGTCTGTGCAGCGTGCCACGGCAAGAACGCGGCCGGAACCGATGCCGGCCCGCCGCTCATCCATCGGATATACGAGCCTTCTCACCACGGAGACTACGCCTTTGAAATGGCCGTCGCCAACGGCGTGCGCGCGCATCACTGGAAATTCGGAAACATGCCTGCTCAGCCGGGTCTGACGAGGGCCGACGTCGCTACGATCGTGGCCTATGTGCGCGAGCTTCAGCGGGCGAACGGAATTCGATAGCCCTTGAAGGGACAGACCTTCTGCTGAGACCTCGTACAGGGCGCTCACGGTGGGCGGAGCGATGGCTAACACGATGCGGCTTGACAGAGGTTTTGAGTTGCAGCATTGCGCAGGTGCAATGGTCAGGTGACCATTGCCGATCACAGGAAAGAATTATGGACCCTGACAGTCGATCTCGACCTTCGATGTCACCAGCCGTGCCGCGCTTCTAGCTGAAGGGCTCCGCGGCTGGGCTTAAGCCTTGCCGAAAGGAGCTCCGTTATGCTGCGCATTTTCACGGGCCGGAATGGCCATCTGGCGCTTGCCGAAAACTTTCATGAGATCGAAGCCACTGGTCCTATCTGGCTCGATCTACTTAACCCCGACGCTGACGAGGTGAAGCTGGTCGAAGCGCATCTTGGAATTGACATCCCAACGCGCGACGAAATGGCGGAGATTGAACCCTCAGCCCGCCTTTACGATGAAGACGATGCCGAATTTATGACGATGACGGCAGTTGCCAACATCGACAGCGACGATCCGGTCAAGGCTCCGGTTACCTTCATCGTCAAAGGGCCAACGTTGGTTACGGTCCGCCATGCCGACCCTTCGCCGTTTCGCACATATCCGCTGAAGTTCCAGCGAGTAGGTGTCGCCCCCGCTATGTCAGGCGAATCGGTGATGCTGGGCCTCATTGAACTGCTTATCGACCGGGCGGCAGACACGCTCGAACGAATCGGCGACGAGGCCGATGCGATCTCACGCGAGGTTTTCCGCAATAGATCGACGAGCGCATCCAAAAAGACGCGCGATCTTCAGTCGCTGATTGAACAGATCGGTCGTAAGGGCGACTTGTTGACGAAAGTCCGGGAGAGCCTGGTCAGCACAGCGCGGCTGGTCGCTTACCATAGCGCCCGCAGACCCGCCCGCTCGGCAAAGGACAGCCAACAACGCATCGAACTCATCCAGCGTGATGCAACCTCACTGGGGGAGCATTCAATTTTTCTCTCCGGAAAAGTCAACTTTTTGCTCGATGCAACGCTTGGATTGATTAATCTGGAGCAGAACCAGATCATCAAGATATTCTCCGTTGCCGCCGTCGCACTCCTGCCGCCAACGCTGGTCGCCTCAATCTATGGCATGAACTTCGATTTCATGCCTGAATTGCATTGGACCTTCGGCTATCCTTGGGCACTTGGCCTGATGGTGCTCTCGGCAGTGTTTCCCTATCTTTATTTCAAAAGACGCGGTTGGCTATAGGTGCATAGCGTGAATTAGGCCGGTCGCGTCTTTGCTAGAAAACAGGTTTTCGCGCTCCACCTATCGCACTTTGACGATGCAACGGCTCATTCCGTAGTGCCCGACGGCGTCAATATTGGGTTCTTGTCATGCTCATCTCCGCTGCGCGTGGCTTCGATCGTTGGCCCAGGCCGCTTTTGACGCCGCCGGCGCGACCCTCGTAGGTAAAGCTGACGGGACGACAGCGGTCCGCAGTGCCCGGGGCCGCAAGAACCCCATTGGCTGCGGAGCGTCGGACAAAGTGCTGCACGCGCGCGCCAGCAGCCGGCGCACTTTCATCGTTCGCTATCGCTCTTTCCTTGTGAATCGGCATGCAATTTTGACCCCCTAGGCGGGAGGATCGGCGTCCAATTTTGACCCCCCCCTCGTGAAGTCGATCTGCGACCATCCGTTCGTTTTGGCGAGCGGGTGGAGAGGGGATGAAGACAGTGGACACGATTGCCCGGGTTCGGCGTGCCTTTCATGTGCAGGGGTGGTCGCTCAAGCGGATCTGCCGCGAGCTGCACGTGTCGCGCAACACCGTCCGCAAGATCCTGAGGTCCGACGAGACATCGTTCTCTTATGAGCGGGAGCGACAGCCGAAGCCGAAGATCGGACCGTGGAAAGACCAGCTCGACGGGCTCCTGAACGGCAATCTCGGCAAGCCGGCGCGCGAGCAACTGACGCTGATCCGGATCTACGAGGAACTGCGCGCGCTCGGCTATGAGGGCGGCTACGACGCCGTGCGCCGCTACGCCGGGAGCTGGGCGAAGACGAGAGGATCGGCGACGGCCGAGGCCTACGTGCCGCTGCTCTTCGCGCCAGGCGAAGCCTACCAGTTCGACTGGAGCCACGAGATCGTCCTGCTCGCCGGCGTGACGGTGACCGTGAAGGTCGCCCATGTCCGGCTCTGCCACAGCCGCATGATGTTCGTGCGGGCCTATCCGCGCGAGACGCAGGAGATGGTGTTCGACGCCCACGACCGGGCCTTCGCCTTCTTCGGCGGCGCCTGCACGCGCGGCATCTACGACAACATGAAGACGGCGGTGGAGACGGTCTTCGTCGGTAAGGAGCGGCAGCATAACCGTCGCTTCCTGCAGATGTGCAGCCATTATCTGGTCCAGCCGGTTGCCTGCACACCGGCCTCGGGCTGGGAGAAGGGGCAGGTCGAGAACCAGGTCGGGCTGGTGAGGGAGCGCTTCTTCACGCCTCGGCTGCGCTTCAGGAGCTACGAGGAGCTGAACGCCTGGCTGCTCGATAAGTGCGTCGCCTACGCCAAGGCCCACCGCCATGTCGACCAGCCGGAGCGCACCATCTGGGACGTGTTCGAGGAGGAGCGCGGCAAGCTGGTCGAGTATCGCGGCCCTTTCGACGGCTTCCACACGGTTCCCGCCTCTGTCACGAAGACCTGCACCGTGCGCTTCGACAACAACAAGTACTCGGTGCTGTCGACCGCGGTCGGCCGGCCCGTCGAGATCCAGGCCTATGCTGATCGCATCGTCATGCGCCAGGACGGTACGATCGTTGGTGAGCATGCCCGCTCGTTCGGCCGCAACCAGACGGTCTACGATCCATGGCACTACGTCCCGGTGCTGGCGCGCAAGCCCGGCGCGCTGCGCAACGGTGCACCGTTCCAGGGCTGGGAACTGCCGCCGGCGATGGAGCGGGTCAGGCGCAGGCTGAAGGCTGCCGACGACGGCGACCGGCAGATGGTGTCGATCCTGACGGCGGTGCTGTCGGATGGGCTCGCTGCCGTAGAGACCGCCTGCCAGCAGGCGCTTGCCGAGAACGTCTGCTCGTCCGCCGTCATCCTCAACATCCTGGCCCGCCGGCGCGATCCGGCGCCTGCCGTGACCATCCTCACCCCGGATGCGCTTCGCCTGCGACACGAGCCGCAGGCCGACTGCGCCCGCTACGACAGCCTCAGGAGGGCAAGCTGATGGAACGCACCCAGGTTCTGGACCTGATGGGAACGCTGAAGCTCTACGGCATGCGCAGCGCCTACGACGAGATCATGACCACTGCGATCAAGCGCCAGCATGAGCCGCCGAGGGTCGTCGGCGACCTGCTGTCGGCCGAGATCGCCGAGAAGCAGGCGCGCTCCATCAAATGCCCAGCTCACCGTCGCCAAGCTGCCGCTGGCCAAGGACATCGACGACTTCGACTTCCCCGGCACTCCCGTCAACGAGACGCTCGTGCGCGACCTCGCCACCGGCGCCTTCGTCGCCGACCAGCGCAACGCCGTGCTCATCGGTGGCACCGGCACGGGCAAGTCGCATCTGGCCATCGCGATCGCCCGCGCACTCATCCGCAACGGAACTCGTGGCCGCTTCTTCAACGTCGTCGATCTGGTCAACCGGCTGGAGACCGAGCACCGCTCCGGCAAGCAGGGACGCATCGCCGACTACCTCACCCGGCTCGACTTCGTCGTGCTCGACGAGCTCGGCTACCTCCCCTTCGCCCAGGCCGGCGGCCAGCTCCTATTCCACCTGATCAGCCGGCTCTACGAGCGGACCTCCATCATCGTCACCACCAACCTCGCCTTCGGGGAATGGCCGGCCGTCTTCGGCGACGCCAAGATGACCACCGCTCTGCTCGACCGGCTCACCCATCACTGCGAGATCATCGAGACCGGCAACGAATCCTGGCGCTTCAAGAACCGCACTCAAAGCTAAAGCCGGAAAGTCTCACCGACGCGCCCGACCGGGCTGCGCAACCCAGACCAGCTCCACCCGGTCGGGCGCTCACCGTCGCGCACTACGAGGGGGTCAATATTGGACGCCGATGCGGGGTCATCTTTGCGCGCCGATTGACAGCCAACAATTTTCTCTCCAGGCGGACCTGCAAAAATGAGAACAATGTCGCTCGCGTGGTTCCGCACCTAACGGCGGCTTTTGGCCTCCGTTAGGAACAAAACAGCATAGCGCTAAAAAAAGCCCTTGACCTTCCAGTCGTGGGAAGGTGCAAACGTGCATGCATTACCGATTAGACGGAGTTGCATCATGAACATTTCCCCACCCTCCGCCGTTGGCGGGACCATTCGCCAGTTCTCCATCGAGGGCATGACCTGCGCGTCCTGCGTCGGCCGGGTGGAACGCGCCATCGCCAAACTGCCTGTGGTGTCCAAGGCATCCGTCAATCTCGCAACCGAGCGCGCGGAAGTTACCTTCGCAGGAGCGCCGGATGTCGGCGCGGTCGTGAATGCGATCGCAGGGGCCGGCTATGCCGTGCCGGAGGATACTGTCGAACTCTCCGTCGACGGGATGACGTGCGCGTCCTGCGTCGGCCGCATCGAGAAGGCGCTGGGGGCCGTGCCGGGAGTCACCGATGCTTCGGTCAACCTTGCCACCGAACACGCCTCTGTACGTTATCTGCGCGGCGTCGTCGATACTGGCGACCTGGTCGCCGCTGTTCGCGCCGCCGGCTACGAAGCGCGCGCCGCTTCGGCCGAGACCGGGAATCAGGAGCAGGAAGCCCGCGCAGCCGAGATGACGCGGCTGCAGCGCAGCCTCGCTCTGTCGGCCGCGCTCACGCTGCCGATCGTCGTGCTGGAAATGGGCGCGCATTTGGTGCCGGCCATCCATGATTTCGTCATGAACAATATTGGGATGCGGCAGAGCTGGTACGTCCAATTCGCTCTGGCTTCCCTGGTGCTGTTCGGGCCGGGCCTTCGTTTCTACCGAAAAGGCGTTCCGGCGCTCATTCGCTTCGCGCCCGACATGAACTCGCTGGTCGCACTCGGCACGATCGCTGCCTGGGGCTATTCGGTGGTGGCGACATTTGCGCCGCAAACGCTGCCGGCCGGCACCGCCAATGTCTACTACGAGGCGGCGGCCGTAATCGTGACGCTGATCCTGCTCGGCCGCTATCTGGAGGTAAGGGCCAAGGGGCGCACCAGCGAAGCCATCAAGCGGCTGGTCGGGCTCGCGCCCAAGACCGCCCGGATCGTGCGCGCCGGCCAGAGTCTCGAGCTCGCGATCGAGGAAGTCCGGGTTGGTGACATCGTGCTGGTCCGGCCGGGCGAGAAGGTGCCGGTTGACGGCGAAGTCGTCGACGGCTCGTCCTTCGTCGATGAATCCATGATCACCGGCGAGCCCGTGCCCGTCTCGAAGGGCGAGGGAGCACAGGTTGTCGGCGCCACCATCAACAAGACCGGCAGCTTCTCCTATCGCGCGACGAAGGTCGGGGCTGACACCGTGCTGGCGCAGATCATCCGCATGGTGGAGCAGGCCCAAGGCGCAAAGCTGCCGATCCAGGCGCTGGTCGACAAGGTGACTATGTGGTTCGTGCCAGCCGTCATCGCGGCGGCCGCGCTCACCTTCCTCGTCTGGCTCGTGTTCGGGCCCGAGCCGGCGCTGACCTTCGCGCTGGTCAACGCTGTGGCGGTGCTGATCATCGCCTGCCCGTGCGCCATGGGTCTCGCCACACCGACCTCGATCATGGTCGGCACCGGGCGCGCCGCCGAGATGGGGGTGCTGTTCCGCAAGGGCGACGCACTCCAGACGCTCCGGGACGCCGAGGTGATCGCTGTCGACAAGACCGGCACGCTGACCCGCGGTCGGCCTGAACTGACCGATCTCGTCACGGTCGAAGGTCTGGACCGCAACGAGGTCCTAACGCTGGTCGCCTCGGTGGAGACGCGTTCCGAGCACCCCATCGCGGAAGCGATCGTCGAGGCGGCCGGACGCCGGGGACTGACCCTGCAAGGTGTGAGTGGCTTTGAGGCTACGCCGGGCTATGGCGTGCAGGCGTCGGTCGGCAGCCGCAAGGTCGAAGTCGGCGCGGATCGCCTGATGGTGCGCCTCGGCCTAGATTTAACGGCGTTCGCCGAGACCGCGCGCCGGCTCGGCGAAGAAGGCAAGTCGCCGCTTTATGCTGCGATCGACGGCAAGCTTGCGGCGATCATCGCTGTCTCCGATCCGGTTCGGGAAACCACGCCGGAAGCGGTCGCGGCGCTGCACGCGATGGGACTGACGGTCGCGATGATCACCGGCGACAACCGTCGCACAGCGGAAGCGATCGCGCGCCGGCTCGGAATCGACGAGGTGGTCGCCGAGGTGTTGCCGGACGGCAAGGTCGACGCCGTGAAGCGGCTCGCCGCCAACGGGCGAAAGATCGCCTTTGTCGGCGACGGCATCAACGATGCGCCCGCGCTCGCCCAGGCCGACGTCGGCATCGCCATCGGCACCGGCACAGACGTTGCGATCGAATCAGCCGATGTGGTGCTGATGTCGGGAGACCTGCGCGGCGTGGCGAACGCCATCGCGCTGTCCAAGGCGACGATCCGCAACATCAAGCAGAATCTGTTCTGGGCCTTTGCCTACAACGTGGTGCTGATCCCCGTCGCCGCCGGTCTGCTATACCCGACCTATGGCTTGTTGCTGTCGCCGATGCTCGCCGCTGGCGCGATGGCGTTCTCCAGCATCTTTGTCCTGTCGAACGCCCTGCGCCTCAAGGCTTTCCGCCAGCCGCTCGGGCGCGGCGAAAGCGTCGCCGTGGCCGGCCAGGCGCGGCTCGCCCCCGCCGAGTGATCCTGGAGCCGCCTCGAGGCGGTTCCCTCATCCCAACGCCCAACTTCGAGGCAAAGCTATGTCCAGCCATCATCATCCCTGGATCGAGATTTTCTCGACTCCCACCTGCCCCGATTGCCGCGCGCTGAAGGCGTGGCTCGAAAACCAGGGCATTCCCTTCGTCGAGCGCGACCTACTCGACCCGGCGATCGCCGAGGAGGCGAAAGCGCCGCACCGGCGTCCGCGTGGCGCCGATCACAATCGTCGGCGGAGAGGTGTTTTACGGAACCTTCCCGCAACAGAAGCCCCTGATCGCGGCCGCCCTCGGCCTCGTCCAGGCGGCCTGAGAGGAGATGCTTCCATGCCGAAAGTGTTCATTCCGCAGGCCGGCCGCAGCCTCGAAGTCAATGACGGCCAGACCATCCTCCTCGCCGCGCTCGCAGCCGGCATTGCGTATCCGCATGGCTGCAAATCGGGGCGCTGCGGCTCCTGCAAATCGCGCCTGGTCAGCGGCGAGGTCGACCTGCTTCCGCATACGCCCTTCGCGCTCTCCCCGGAGGAACGTGCTCACGGGCCGATCCTTGCCTGCCGGGCGCAGCCGCTCTCTAACGCCACCGTCGCATGGCTCGGCGGCGCGGACGAGATCGCCGACATACCTGTTGGCCGGTTCGAAGGGGCCATCGCGACTGTGGAGGATGCAACGCATGACATCAAGCTGATCCGGGTCAGGCTCGACCATCGCGGAGGCTTCACCTTCAAGGCCGGGCAATATGCCCGCTTGTTTTATCCGGGCGCGCCGACCCGCGACTATTCCGTCGCCAGCCGCCCGGACGAGGAGCTTGTCGAATTCCATGTCCGGCGCGTTCCCGAAGGCACGACGAGCCAGCTGATCTGGGCGCGCGCCTCAACTCGCGACCGCGTCGCCATCGAAGGTCCGCTCGGCTCGGCTCTCCTGCGCGAAAAACATTCCGGCCCGATCCTCGGCGTCGCCGGCGGGTCGGGACTTGCGCCGGTCAAGGCGGTGACCGAGACCGCGCTCGCCAAGGGCATGGGGCCGGCCGATTCGCATTTATTTCGGCGCGCGTTCGGAACGCGACCCTCTATCTGCTGGACCGCTTCGCCGCGCTAACGGGGAGGCACGCCAATCTCAGCTTTGTGACGGTCATGTCGGAGGAAACCGGCCCGGACTTCGGGCCGGGCTACGTCTCCGGCGCGGTCGCCGCTGACTCGGCGCCCTCGATGGCTGGAAAGCCTATCTTGCATGGCCCGCCAGCAATGGTGGACGCCGCCGGACCGATGCTGATCAAACGCGGCCTTTGCGCCACCGACGTCCATGTGCACGTCTTCTACACCCCGGACCAAGGCGAGAGACCCACGGTAACGCATCCGTGATCGCGATGGGGGTTGACCTTCCAGCGACTGGAAACCCCATGTTCAAGTCCTGGCGACATGCCAAACCATATGAAGGAGACCGAAATGCTGAAATTGAACGTGCCTGACATGACCTGTGGGCACTGCGTCGGAACCGTGACGAAGGCGGTGAAGAGTGTCGATAGCAATGCGGCTGTGACCGTGGATCTCCAGTCGAAAATCGTGACGATCGAAACGACCGCCGATGCTTCAAGAATTTCGAAGGCGGTAGAGACCGCCGGATATGCAAACGAGGCTGCCTGAATCATCTAGTGCTCCACAGGCTGAAATACTGGGCGCGCACGATCAAGCGTGACGTGCATGCCGTCTACCTTGCCGCCGACGACCCTCGCACACCCTGGTATGCGAGGGCGTTGGCGCTTTGCGTTGCCGGATATGCCTTGTCGCCGATAGACCTGATCCCGGATTTCATCCCCGTCCTGGGGTATCTCGACGACGCGATAATCGTGCCGCTCGGCATTCTGGCCGTGGTGAAGATGATCCCGCCGGAGGTCATGGCCGAGCACCGAGCGGCCGCGGCTCTCGCTGGACGGCGTCCAGCGAGCCGAACCGCCGCAGTGGTGATCGCGTGCATATGGGCAGCGTCCATCGCGCTGTCGGCATGGCTCGGGTATCGCTATCTCCGCAACTAACTTCAATCTCACAAGCGCGGTGCACAAGATGAGAAAATTTATGGGAATGATCGCCGCAAACCTGATCGCAGGCCTTGCGATTGCAGCCGTCGCGTCAGGCTCGGTGGCAGGAGCCGAGGCCCTCTTGGTTTCGCAGCTGAAAGAGCACATGCACGTTCGCGGGCTAGCCGTCGATACCCAAGATCTGAAAAGCTTCTGATCGCAACTCGCCACGGGCTGTTCCGCTCCGGATGGGACGGTAAGGCGGAGCTCATTTCGCCCGTGCAAGACTTCATTGCATTCAGTCCGGATCCATTCGATCCAAAGACGCTTACGCCAGCGGCCGTCCGGTTGGCGGCGGTGTCGCTACACTCATCGCCATCATCCGCGCCGATGGCATTCGGCGGCGACTGGAACGAGTGGGTCTACAAGGGCCTCGCGGTGCTGCTGATCGGCTGCCCGTGCGCGCTCGTCATATCGACGCCTGCGGCATTCGCGGCCAGTCTTTCTGCGGGCGCGCGGCGCGGTATGCTGATTAAGGGCGGAGCGGTACCGGAGCAGCTCGGCGAGATCACCGTCGCGGCGTTTGACAAGGCCTGCACGCTGACGGAAGGCAAGCCGAAGGTCACCGACATCATCGGCGCCGAACGGTGCGAGGCCGATATGCTGAAACTGGCTGCCGACCTGGAAACCGGCTCCTCTCATCCTCTGGCCACGGCCACTTTCGCCGAGGCGATGGCGCGCGGAGTTGCGCTGGCTGCGGGCGCGCTGGCGCTCCCCAGCGTCTTCGTTCTCGGGAATGCGCTGAGACTTACGAGCTTCGCCTTGGTCTAACACATTGAGGCCGCGATGCCTCGGTCGAAATATGTCGCCTTAACAGAAGACCATCGCGATTAGACTGCGATTGTGTTTAGCGCCATTGCAATCAGAACCAGGCCGGCAATGATCTGGATTGAGCGCGTGACCGCGTCGACGGTGCAAGGTCGCGCGGCGAGCAGTCGCAGGAGTTGCTGGCGAAACAGGACGGCCGCCAGCGCGACCGTGCCGAGCACGATTGCGACGCCGATCATCATCACTGCCGCGAAGGCGACGCCAGCCTCAGGCACGCCGCGCGAGATGGCGAAGGTCATGACGAACAGCGTCAGCGGGCACGGGATCAGCCCGGCCGCGATTCCCGCCGCCATCCCCTGGCCGTGCGCATGTCCGGTGCCGCGCCATCCCTGCCAGAGCATCCACAGGCCGATCACGCCGAGCAGACCGCGGCTGATATCCTCCAGCAGCGGCGCGCGGCCGACGCTGCCAAGCGCCACCGATACCAACGGCAGCGACAGGAGCGCAATGAGGACGGACAGACCGACATGGACAAAGGAGAGGACCAGCGACACCGCCAGCCCGCGCGGCACGCTGGCCTTCGAAGCCGTCAGATAGGTGGCCAGCACCGCCTTGCTGTGTCCCGGCGTCAGCGCATGAACCGCGCCGAACAGAATTCCCATCGGTAGATAGGCGGCGAGCAGCGCCCAGTCCCCGGTCTTCGCGAATTCGCCGATGCGGTCGGCGAAGGCCAGGTAGATCTCGCGCTGGATGGCGACGAGATCCTGGAACAGACCCATCATGCGAGGACGCCCAGCGTGGCGACCGTCAGCGCACCGCCGCCGATCGGCACCCAGCAGAGCAGCAGGCTCCAGTGGCCCCACTTTCGGTACCACCCGGTCGCCCGTTCGAACGAAGTTGGACCGATGGGGAACCATTTCCGGTCGCGAAAGTGCTCGACGCCACGCCCGAGCGCCCAGTCGACAAACGCGCCGAGCAAATTGCCGAGGCCGGCGACGGCGACAAGCAGGATGGGCGAATGCGTTCCGGCGACAAGCGGCCCAACGAGAGCCGCTCCCAACTGGGCCGGAAGGATCGTTGCCGCGACGAAGGCGGTGGCGAACAGGCCGCCCAGAATGGTAAGGTCATCCACTGCGGCGGCGCCCATGCGTCCGGCTGGACTCACCGCGCATGCGGCCAGACGGCGTGCAGGTCGTCGATGACGTAGGCATGGGCATGCCTGTTGCGACCGTCGACAACTCCCTCGTTCCAGTGGGGATGACTGGCGGGCAACCGGTCATGGGAATGCTCGACCACCTCCGGATCGCCAGCAGGCCAGAGCCACGCGGCAGCCGCCACGGCGGTCCCCGCTATCAATGCGAGGATGACAGCAGTCGCGGGAAGTCCGAACACAGTCCCTGCCCAACCCGCAAGCGGATAGGTGACGAGCCAGCAGACGTGCGAGAGCGCGAACTGGGCGGCGAACAGCGCGGGGGCGGTCTTCCGCGTGCGATGATCGACGCAGCAGCCGTCCCGACGGGGTCTGCGCCATCGAGTATCCGGCCCCCATGATGAACCAGAGCGGCAGCAGCCATCCATAGGATGGGATGACCGAACCGACCAACGTCGCGAACGCCAGGGCCGATGCGCCCGCGAGCATCGCCGTCCGGTCGGGGATCGTGTCGAGAAGGCGCGGCAGGACGAGCGCCACGAGAATCGAGCCGCCGCCGAAGGCTGCCAGCGCCAATGCGGTGTCGCTCTGGTCGAGGCCGAAGGCCGCTTGCACGTAGACCACGGTGTTCACGATCACCAGCGCGCCCGCCGCCGCGACCGCCATGTTGATCGCGAGCAGACCCCTCAAGCGCGGCGTCGCGAGATAGATGCGGATGCCGCGCGTCGTCCGGTCGTATATCCCGCGCGGCTGGGCCGGCTTCGGGCTTGGCAGGACGACCGACACCACAAGCGCCGCCGAGACGAGGAAGCCGACGACCGTTCCGGCGAACAGATTGTGGAAGGAGATGACGGTCAGGAGCGCCGCCGCCAGCATCGGGCTGACGAGGCTCTCGAGATCGTAGGCCAGGCGGGAGAGCGACAGGGCGCGAGTATATTGCTTCTCGTCCGGCAGCACGTCCGGAATGGTCGCCTGGAACGTCGGCGTGAAGGCGGCTGATGCCGACTGCAGCACGAAGATCAGGACGTAGATCTGCCAAATCTCCGTTACGAACGGCAGGAACAGCGCGATCCCCGCGCGCACGAGATCGAGCGCCACCAGCATGGCCCGGCGCGGCACGCGCTCCGCGAAGGCCGAGGCGATCGGTGCAACGCCGAAATAGGCGATCATCTTGATGGCAAGCGCCGTGCCGAGGACGGCTCCGGCATTCTCGCCCGCGAGGTCGAATGCGAGCAGGCCGAGCGCGACTGTCAACAGCCCGGTGCCGAGCAGGGCTATTACCTGCGCGGCAAACAGATGGCGGTAGGTGCGGTTCTTCAGAGGTGCCAGCATGCGTGTTCGCCTTGTCGATGAGCGGGCTTCACCACACTCGCGCGGACAACCCGGTCCACAAGTGCTGCCAGATCGGCGGGTGGTACCACTGCTGCGACTGCCCGACCGCTGGAATCGTGGGTATGCGGCCGGCGAGCACATCCTCCGCGGCCTTCACGCACGCGGCGCGCGAGGCGGCGGCGAGAGTGTAGGGATAGGTGATGATGCTATCGCCCGGCTCGGGCAGGCACCGCGGCTGTTCGAGGATGGGTCCGGTATCGATCCCTTCGTCAACGATGTGGATGGTGCTGCCGAATTGATCGGTTTCCCCGCTTGCGAGAGCCCAGTATCCACCGTTCATCCCCCGATAGTTGGGTGTTACGCCGGCGTGATAGTTGATCACCGGACAGGGCATTCGACCGAGGGTGTTTTTCGTCATCAAGCGGCAACCCGCGAGAAAGATGAGATCGGGTTGAAAGTTCGAGATGGCGCGGAAGAACTCCTCGGAGTTCACGGATGGGACCTTCACCACCTCCGACGATCGGGGCGGCTCGACGTCAAGCCCCTGCCGCCCAATGTATCGTTGTATCCGCGATCGGAGGGCGAGCTTTCCGATCCGTATCAGTGTCATGGTGCCGAACTGACCCGCGGCGTTGAACCAGCCGAGCTTCCGAGCGCGCCGTGCAAGGATATCCCATTTGCTTTCCGGATCCTCCTTGATCAGCACCAGGGCGTCGCCGAAGCGAGCAGCCAACGCATTCGCAATTATCCAGGGATGATCTCCGCCGGCGGTCACGAAGCATATGGTCGGAGTCATCTTCATGTGGCTGGACAAGCGGTGACCATTCGACATCAGAGGTATTTCGCGATTTCCCTGAACTCGTCGACCGAACCGCGCTTTTCCAGCGACAGGGGTCCGATCGTCTCTTCAAGGCAGTGGTCGAGGTGATCGTGGATCAGCGTCCGCTTGGCCTGCGCGACCGCCTTCTCAACCGCATGAAGCTGCTGGGCGATGTCGAGGCACGGCTTTCCGGCTTCGATCATGGTTATGACGCTGCGCACGTGCCCGTCGACACGCTTGAGACGCTTGATGATGTCGGGATGGGAAGAATGACGATGTTCGGACATTTGGCTTCCTATCCTCCCCCTTAGGATTTTGTCAAACCATGTATCCCGGTTCTGCCTTTACCTTGCCTTAACCAACTGCTTATAGGGCTGGCAATGATGCCGGATCGAATCGCCACCGCAAGGACGCTGCTGATCTGCCTGCTCGCGCTGGCGTTGGTCGGTTTCCGTGCGCCCGTCGGCACGCCTTCCGGTCCTATGCAATTCAGCACGGTCGCGCATGACAATCACGGCCATTCGCATGACGAGGAAGAGCAAGCCTCTGCCCCGGTCGATCACCAACACGACCAATCCCATGGCGGCGACCATAGCCACGACACGCCGGCGGCCGCCGCGTTGACAAGTTTCCGGTTCGCATCTCCAGATTATTCCGGGCCGGGAATGCTGGACGACCGCGTCGTATCGCGGTTCGATCCGCCGGGCGACCGACCTCCCCGGCAGGCGTGACGGACTGACTCCGGCTCCGGCCGTCATCATCCTTCCCGCAATCACGGAAAAATTCCCATGACATCCTATCCGCCTCAGGGCGGACGGTTCGCCGCGCGCGCGCCGTTCGTCCTTCCGGTGGCCATCCTGTCGGTCTTACTGGCCATGCTCCTGTCCACCGGCCTCGCCGCGGCTCACGCCGTCGCCGAGGGGGACAAGGGCTATATCCAGGAGATCACGAGGGTCCACCTCATCCCGTTCATGTATCTGGGGGCCAAGCATATGGTGACCGGATACGACCACCTCCTGTTCCTGCTGGGCGTGGTCTTCTTCCTCTATCGCGCTCAGCACATCGCAATCTATGTCAGCCTGTTCGCGATCGGGCACTCCACGACGATGATCCTCGGCGTGTGGTTCGGGTGGGGCGTCAGCGCCTATCTGATCGACGCGATCATCGGCCTGTCGGTCGTCTACAAGGCGCTCGACAATCTCGGCGCCTTCCAGCGCTGGTTCGGCTATCAGCCGAACACCAAGCTCGCGACGCTCATCTTCGGCTTCTTCCACGGACTCGGCCTCGCGACCAAGATCCTGGAATACGACATCGCGCGGGACGGGCTCTTGCCCAACCTGCTCGCCTTCAATGTCGGCGTCGAAATCGGACAGCTGATCGCGCTCGCCATGATCCTCATCGCGATGGGGTACTGGCGGCGCACGACCAGCTTCTGGAAACACGCCTACACCGCCAACGTCTTCATGATGACCGCCGGGTTCGTGCTGATCGGATATCAGCTCACCGGCTACTTCGTTGCCTGAACAAGGAGAACCACACATGTACAAATTCCGACACCCCCACCCGCGCCGAACTGCCGACCTCGGCGCAGCTCCTCAAGTCCACGATCATCGCGATCGTGGCGGCCGTCGCCATCCTCGTCGCGGTCGTCCTGCCGTCCGAATACGGCATCGACCCAACCGGGGTCGGCGGCGCGCTCGGGCTGGCCGAGATGGGCGAGATCAAGACGCAGCTCGCCGAGGAAGCGGAAGCCGACCGCATGCGTGATGCACCGAGTGCCGTTCCGGCTGCCGCGCCTTCCACCGTTCCCAACACCTCGCAGCAGGGGTCGAGCCTCCTCCACCGCATCATGTCGGAGTTCCTCGTCGGTAGCGCCTATGCTCAGGAGACGCGTTCCGACGAGATGTCGTTGACGCTCGCTCCCGGCGAGGGCGTCGAGGTCAAGCTGGTCATGGGCAAGGGCGCGCAGGCGAACTACGCCTGGACCGCGAATGGCGCCGTGGTGAATTTCGACACCCATGGCGACGGCGGCGGCGAGAACATCTCCTACGAGAAGGGCCGCGGCGTCGCCGAGGACGAGGGTGTGCTGGAAGCTGCCTTCGACGGCAATCATGGCTGGTTTTGGCGCAATCGCACGGACGCGCCCGTCACGGTGACGCTGAAAACCAGCGGCGCGTATTCCGACATCAAGCGGATGATGTAGGCGGCGATGGAAAAAGCCGACCGTCCCGGCGGGTCCGGCCCGCCGGGTGCGTTCATCGTCGTCCCGCCGAACGGAGAGCGGTTCAAGGACCCGGACGTGATCCGGAAGCTCGAATCCTTCGTCCGAAAGCGCCTCCCGATGCACGACATCGAGGTCGCATGGGTCGTGCAGCCCCGCGTCGAGACGTTCACGGTCGCAGCGCGGCATGGCAGTGACGGCGACCAGGCGACGGCTGCGAAGGACGCGATACAGCGGGAGCTTGAGGGATTCGATCCCGACGCACCGGAGCTCAAGCCCGACTAATTTTCGGTCATCACATTGCCGCGGATGGCAGCCTTCCGCGGCAGTTTCCCGTTTACCGGATAATGCGCGCGCCCGACTGCCTCGATTTCTGGCCTGCTCAGACGGGAGCGACGAGGCGTCTATACTCCGCTGGCGTGGGGCCGACCGCGATCTTGAACGCCCGCTGGAAATGCGGCTGGTCGCTATAGCCTGCGAGGAGGCCGACAAGTGCAAGCGGCGTGTCAGTTGACGCGAGCAGGCGTGTCGCGACATGAACGCGGGCGGATGCGACGATATCACCGAGAGTCCAGCCAGACTGAGCCAGCCGCCTCTGGAGCGTTCGTAGACTGAGCCCGGCGGCGCGCGCAGTTCGGGCAGCGTTGCGGCGCGCGCGGGGCCCGCCCAGTTCCTCGGCAAATAGACGCGCCACAAAGGGATCGGATATGGCTCGTCCGCTAAAATCCACGGAAGGAACCGACCCGTCGTCCCATGCCGAAGGAGCGCCTGGCAGAGGATTGAATCCTTTCCAGCAGATCATCCAGCGATGTGTCTGTTCCGCCGATGCGGCAGGATCAGCGGTCGAGATTGCCGAATCGAAACCCAACTCGACACCGTGCGCGCCCCGCCAGCGGAGAATGCCGAGGATTAATCCGGCCACGGCGAGGTTCTCACCGGTTGATATCCGCGATCCGCGCGTATCGAAGTGCTCCATGACGATCCGATCGTCGGTGCGGTCTACGACACGGGTGCGATGCCGTGAATGGAAATAGCGCTCGATCGCGAGCCAACATGTCACCACATCGGTCGGGTTCCGACATCCGGCGAACACGCCTGCCACGGGATGGTCGGCGAACTCCGGCACGATGTCTGCCACGCTCAGGATGGCTGCGGGGCCGTGGGAAACGAGCACGGCTTCAAGCAATGCCTGTTTTTCCTCCAGGCGGACGGTCCGGTTGGCCGTAGAACTTAAAGCGGCAACCTCGATCGATTGCCGCGCAAGCGAACGGCGCACCATCGCCAGAACCAGCGCGCTGGCGAAATCCTCCACGTCAGGCCTGCTTGACTGGGAGCGCGGTGACCGTCCGGCCCGTCATCGCCGCGACAGCGTTGGTGACGGCTGCCGTTCCGCAGACGATAGCGGTCTCTCCGGCGCCCGTGGGCTCGTTGCCGTCCTCGATCAGGCGGATTTCGATGTCCGGCACATCCGACAGCACAGGCAGCGGATAGTCGAAAAAGCTCTCGGGCCGAATACGACCGCCGTCCACAAGCAGTTCCTCCTTCAAGGCCATGCCGATCCCCCACACCAGGTTGCCCTCGACCTGCGCCCGCACCTGATCGGGATTCACGACGAGGCCGCAATCGTGCGCGCACCACAGGCCCGTCACTCTGTATCCGGCCTCCGTCCTTGTCACGCGCGCGACCGCGGTAGCGTAGGACATTTCCTTGTAGATGCCGCAGGCGAGCCCCCAGCCTTCATCGGCCGAATCCTTCGGCCGCGCGGTCCAGCCGGCCATCTCGGCGGCTGCCGAGAGCACCGCACTTAATCGCGCGTGCTGAGGCCCTATCGACCTCAGGCGCATGTCCAGCGGGTCGATGCCCTTCGCCCGCGCCAGCGCATCTACGGCGGTCTCGACCGCCCAGCTGTTGGCCGCCGCACCGAGACCGCGCCACGGACCGGTCTTGACTGGCAGGCGAACGTCCTCGAATTCGACGGCGGTGGCATCCGCCGCATAGGGCGGGACGGAGCCGCGTGCGACACCCGGATCGGCGACGAAGCTGGTCGCAAACTGCAGGCCCGGACCCATCGCCGCAGACGTGAAGATCACGTGCCCGGACCGGAACGCGTGATGCCAGTGGGTGATCCGCCCCTCTGCGTCCGCCGAAAGCCGAATGCGGTGCGACGATGGAGGACGGTGGAAACCTGCTCGGAATTCGTCGCTCCGGCTCCACTGCACCTTCACCGGCCGCCCGCAGAGCCTCGCCAGCCGCGCCGCGTCCATCTCCGCGGCGACGATCGTGCGTGCGCCGAAACCCCCGCCGATGCGCATGCCGTGCACCACCACCCTGTCCGGGCCGAGGCCGAACGTGTCGGCGAGACTGTTGCGGACGAAGAACGGATCCTGGGTCCCTGTCCACACTTCGAGGCCGCCGTTGTCGCCGAACCGGGCAACGGCCGTGCGGGGCTCGATCGAGGCATGTGCCGCAAGAGGAACAGTGAGCGTCAGGTCGACGTCGAACGGCCCGTCACTTTGGTCGCCTGTATCGAAGACACTATGCTCCAGCACGTCGGACGCACTGCGGATGTCGACCATCCCCGAAATGTCGTCTGAATCAACATCCGGGCCTTCCTCCTCTTCGACGACGAGCATGCCCAATGCCTGCGCCAGCGCGCCGCGCCGGGTCGCGACGAGGCCGGCGAAGTCACCATCGCGGTAGAGACCGAGGAATCCTGGAACCGACTGGCATGCCGACGCGTCGATGCCGAGGATTCGTCCTCCAAGCGTCTGCGGACGGACGACCGCCCCAAACACCATCCCGGGCACGCGCACGTCGTCGGCATAGAGAGGGCGGTTGCCGGTGACGATCGCATCGACATCGTGGGTTGGATGGGCGCGACCGACCTCGCGACGACCGTCCGGACCCGCAAGCAGCCTGGGTGTCGCGGTCTCGACATCCTCGGCGGTTACGAGCAGTGACGCGCCCGGGCCCAGTTCTTCGAATGTCAGCATGGTCTTGCCACCGGATACGACACCGTCCGATGCCAGCCGCAGGTCCGCAACCGGACGGCCGAGCCGCTGCGCCGCTTCGCGCAGGATCGCGCTAGCAAGAGCCGCTGCCGCGCGCGCCACCAGGACACCCGTCTCGCGCATCGCGTCCGAGCCGACGGTAGAGCGCGCGACCGGAACGAGGCTCGTATCCGCCTGCGCGAGCCGGACACGAGCCACTTCAACGCCCAGTTCGTCGGCAGCGACCTGGCGGAGACCCATCGATATCCCCTGGCCCATCTCGGCGCGGCTGGAGTAGAGTTCGAAAACCCCATCCGGCCGGAGGCTGAGCCACGCAGTGGCATCTGCATGCGTCGGCGCGTTGCGCGGAGGCAGTGTCGGCATCAGCGCCCATGCCGCCCCACCGGCGACGGCCGTGATCCCGGCCGCGCCCCAGCCGAGCGCCATGAGGAAACGGCGTCGCGACAGGCCCGCCATCACGCGCCTCCCGCCAATACAGATTGCGCCCGCGCCACCGCCTTGCGGATGCGTGCCTGCGTGCCGCAGCGGCAGAGGACCCCGTCCATGACCTCCTCGATCTCTGCCGCCGTGGCATCCGGCCGGGCAGCCAGCAGCGCGAACGCGGTCATGATCTGGCCGTTCTGACAATAGCCGCACTGCGGCACGCTTTCCTCGATCCAGGCTTGCTGGACCGCATGCAGACTGTCGCCTTCTGCGAGTCCTTCCAGCGTCAGCACCTGACGGCCGTCTGCCGCCGCCGTGGCATAGACGCAGGAGCGCTGTGCCTCGCCATCGATGACGACCGTGCAGGCGCCGCACGATCCGACGCCGCAACCGAAGCGTGGGCCATTCAGTCCGAAATGATCCCGAAGCACGAAGAGTAGTGGCTCTTCGGCCAGTTCGCGGGGCAATTCCGCCGTCTGGCGGTTGAGGGTGATGCGCAAGGCGACCTCCAAGGATTGTGTCCTCGGAGGATGCCGCATCGCCTATTGGAATTATTGAACGATCGCGCCAATCATGGGCTGTCTGCGCACGCGCCGGTGTCGTGACCGCGGCGCGTTCCATCAGTTTGCGTCGCAAACAGCATGATTGAAAGGCTCGTCGCAAGCGGCAAGCTAAGGATAGCTTGCGTAAACCTCGGTCGCGCCATCCCGCTTCATCAGCAGCACGTCGTAGGGATCAGCGTTGGCCGCGTCGCCCATGCCAGGCGAGCCGTAGGGCATGTCGGGTACCGTCAGCCCGATTGCCTCCGGCCGCTCCACGAGCAGTCGCGTCACCTCGCGCACAGGAACGTGGCCCTCGATGACGTAGCCGTTGATCCGCGCGGTATGACACGACGTTTGTCCTGGCTTCAGGCCCGCTTCGGCCTTCGCCGCGTTGAGATCTGCCAGCGGAAGGTCCCGCTCAGTAACTGTGAATCCTGCCTCTCGCATGTGCTTGCCCCACGAGACGCAGCAGCCGCAAGAAGCAGATTTCAGAACCTCCATTTGCCCCGCCGCCCACGCGGCTTGGCTGATCAGTGCAGTCGCGGTGAAAACTGCGAGCCGCAGCATCGATCTGTAGGTCCTCAATTCGCTTCTCCTACCGATTGAACACTTATCTCACGAGCTAGGCGAAACTTCGCGACGTGCGCGCCCTCGCTATCGCTACAACAAGCCACGTTCGGCCGCAACGACGGCCAACCATTACCCAACGGGCACCACTTTACAAATATGTAAGCTTGGTGGAAGGCTGAGGTAATTCGTAGTTAGGAATGGTAAGGCATCATCTAGGTCTATCTTTGGAGAGCACTATGAGAGCGGTCGTTTCCACAGCGCTTGTGGCGCTGGCTCTGATGACCACCGTGCCGTCAAGCACCGCTGCACAGCTAGAAAATCGCTTCCCATTGAGCGTCACAATTGCCCCGAATAGTTCCACGGCCGGCGCGCGCGTCCTACGTGCTCGGGCTTATTCCACCGAAACCGGCGTTGTCATTCGCGGGGATGTCGGATTCCCGAAACGTATCAGAAATGGCGTATTCTCAGGCCATGTGGATGCGCAAATACGAGCGGCTGACGGAACAGAATTTACATTGCATGATGGCACCGTCCACGGCCGCTCCAAGCCTAGGGTTTACGGTCGACGGGGTTTTTTCATCGTAAAAGTGCCAGCGGAACTTTCGGCAGGAAGTTCGGCGTATGTGTCATATGTCGAGGCAAGGCACCCGGCACCCTGACTGCACTGGTCACAGGCTGCGGGCGCTGGATCCTGGCCGGTTGAATTCGTGACGCCGAGGCTAGGCATCAGAATTCTTGATGGATGATGATACCGATTCAGTGAAACAGCTGTGCTGGTCTCGAATGAGAAATGGACCTCAGCCATGTCAGCCCGATCAGCCGAAATCGTCGATTGCCTCGTAATCGGCGGCGGCCCCGCAGGCCTGACAGCAGCGACCTACTTGGCTCGATTCCATCTGTTGACCCTGGTCATCGATGCCGGGGATGGTCGGGCAGCAACGATCCCGATGACGCACAACCATTCTGGATTTCCCGACGGAATAAGCGGCTTCGAGTTGCTCGACCGCATGCGAGACCAAGCGACTAAATATGGCGCAGCCTTCGAACCAAGTATCGTCAACTCCCTCTCGGTGGCTGCTGGCGGCCGGTTCGTCATCAACACAGTCGACCGCACGTTTTCGGCCCGCACCGTGCTTCTCGCTACCGGCGTTCTAAACAATCGCCCGATGAGGATGCCCCGCGGGCAGCATGACGAAGCTGTCGCAAGTGGGCTGCTGCGCTATTGTCCGATATGTGACGGCTACGAGGTGACCGATCGCCCGGTCGCCGTGATTGGCACGGGCGAATCTGGCCTGGCAGAAGCGGAGTTTTTGCGGAGCTATACGGACAAGGTGAGCTTGATTTCCCCAGAGGGCGATCATGATTTTGACAGAAGCGAACGCGCGCGGATCCAATCTGCGGAGATCGACCTCCTTCAAGGGCCGTGTCTGGAATTCTCACTGCATTCCGGAACCATCCAGGTGAAACTACCTGCAAGATCTGTAGCATTCGCCAGCATATATCCGGCGCTCGGGACGACTATCCGATCGGAGCTAGCGTTAGCTATCGGCGCGCAGGCGACAGGCGATGGCTGTCCAGTGATTGACCGTCATCAAAGAACCAGCATCCGCGGGCTTTACGCGGCCGGCGACGTTGTTTCTGGGCTGGATCAAATTAGCCATGCGATGGGCCAAGCGGCCGTGGCCGCCACGACCATCCGAAACGATCTCGCGGCCATTAGGGCTCTCCGGCGCTAGGCCGCCATCCCGGCTAATCTGCCTCGGGATCGCCAGGCCGAAGCGTCGATGCCGCAAGGCAGCAGGGCGACGATCGCCTTGCCGGGCCTACAGTCGACCAAAGATGCTGGCCGTTCGCTCGCCGGGACCGGTTCAATCCGCGCCGCACGTAGTGGGTGCCGACCTCACATCGTCGCAGCCCACGTAGAATGAGAGCTTGCCGTCGGCTCAATCGGATCCCACGGCAAGCGCAGCGATTCCGGCAGCGATAAACGCTGCGCCGATCAATCGCCAGTTGTCGATCTGCTCGCCCAGAACTCGCCAAGACAAATAGATAACGCCGACATAAGTAAGGCTCATCGCGGGGAATATTAGAACGATATCGTAAATAGACAGTAGATAAATGTATATTGCCAGTGAAATGAAAAATAGAAAAACACCTGCCAAGAAATGCCAGGAGGCGACAAGTCGCCAAAAGGAGGCGTAACTCGTCGCATTGAGTCCGAGATGGCGCATGGCTGCCATCTTCAGGAACAGCTGCGACCCTGCATTCGCAGTCGCTGCTATTGTCAACAGGAGGAGAGCTTGCATTATGATCACCAGTCCTGTCGGCACGGAGAAAATGCGCCGACAGGACCGATCAAGTCGTGAGTTAGAAGTAGCGGGTGAAGCGAAGGAACCCGGAGACCGTCCCGTCGAGAGTCTCAATCTTGCTGTAGGCAAGCTCGCTGCGCACTTCAAACTGCGAGACAGGGAACCACACTACTGAGGTCTCAGCTGCATATGCATTGATGCCGGTCGTCGCCAGACCCGCGTGCAGGTTGTTGTAGTAGTGTCCTGCGACCGAGACGCCCAGCGTTTCTGTGAACTGCTGGTTGTACGACGCGAGGATCGACCATTCAGAACTGATTGCATCGAACTGGCCGGTCGAATAGATATTCGCATTGTTGGCGTAGGTGCCGATGAGCCTGAGGGACGATCCAGGCATGTTGGGCATGTTCAGGTGAAGACCGAGCTTCGCCGCATACCCATCAGTTCCAAGGAACGATTCGTCGTAGCCGAATTGAGCCCACGCACCGCCCCATCCCTGATTGACGCCGACCTTTGCAACGACGTCCGGCATATAGCCATCCCCGGCGAGCGTATCGTCTTCAAGAGACAGAGTACCGTAGAAGCCGTTTCCGGCCGTATAGGTGTAGGCTATGAGTGGCCGTTGCTGGTAGCCATAACCCAGTCCAGACCAGGAGTGCGAGCCCGGAAAGTTGGACACTCCGCCGCCCTGCGTGGATGTCCATGCCGATTCCGTATAGCCCATGCGCAGACCGCCGAGTTCGATAAACGCCTGATCGACGAATGCGGGGCCGTCGCCTGCTCCATTCCAGTTGGCTTCAAGGCGAATAAATGAACGGAGCGTGCCCCAGTCAGTCTGCGAGCGTGCGTCGAAGTTCACCCGCGCGCGAACAGTCTTGTAGAAGCCTTCGTTGAACTGATCGCCGGGATGAAAGGTCAAAGGCGGCGTGTCACCGACGCCTCGGCTCTCAGCGCCGATCTGATAGTAGACGTAACCGCTCATCGCCAGGCACGTTTCAGTGCCGGGAATGTAGAAAAAGCCGGCCCCGTAGGCGTCGCAGATGCGCACGTATTCAACAGGTTCGGGCTCAGGCAACATAACGGCATCGGCGCTCCAAGCGGGCATTGCGCCCAATGCGCCAAACGCCGAAGACAATAGAATCAAAGATTTTTTCACGGGTTCCCACCTCCAATTTGGATGCAACTGCGCCGGTGTTCCGACGGATATCGCCGGTCATGAGCGCGATGTGGAGTAGGAACCGGGCTCTTTGCGCGGCTTTTGCGTCGAGTTTACATGCGCGTAAGGCATGTCGCTCCCGCGCAGATCAACGGCCATGTGTTGCTGATTGACCACAGCGCGACGCTCGGCGCGCCGAGATTGTCAGATATTTAAGGCCAAGGAAAAGCCGCTGCGAGAGTCGCCGGCTATCTTCCTTTCATCGCCGATCAATAGGCGGTGCAGCCACTTGCTCCCGACGGCTGCAGCAGAAAATGAAAGGACCATCCTATGTCTGCCTACAAGTTTCCTCTGGTGCTGGCTTTGACCCTCGCCGCCGGTCCCGTTCTGGCTCAGGAAGCCACCGTGTTCCCGGGTAACAATACTCCGGCAGCGGTGCGCACGGGCCACGACACAAGCAGCACGCCGGCGGTGGATTACAACCGCACTCATTCCATCGCGCCTCGCTCGCAGGACACCGATCCGACGCTCTACGGTTACTCTGCAAACGTCACGCGCTCGGACATCTATTCGGGCAAGTAGGCAAGTCGCGTCCAGTCCCCCCCGCGCTGAGCGGCTCTGGGCGCGATCAGCAGATCGCGCCCAGAGAAACCGAAAAGAGGAAATCATGATCAGGCCGACCGCACCCCTTATTGCCTTCCTGATTGTCGCTCCTGTGCCTGCAGCATTCGCTCACACTGCAGACCCGGGTGCGTCACCGAACTCTGCGGCATCTAACGCCGCACGGATAGAAGGGTTGTTCCGCGGCCAAGGCCAGCCGGGCGATGTCATCCGTTCGGTCTCAAATCCGGATGTCGTATTCACAGTGATGGAAAATGGCACTGTTGAGCGGCGCAACCAGCGTTACGATACCGTCGATTACCGGCGCCCGCTTCTCCCTGGCGAGCGAGATCCGAATCATTCGGGGAAGTAATCTGGGCCACCTTGTAGGATGAGCCCGGATACTAGCCGCACAGAAACTCCCCGCCGGAGTGCAAGGAGATATCTATGAAACTCACAGCAATTTCTTCAGCTATCCTTCTGAGTTCCGCCACCTTAGCAATCGCGCACCCGCTTGGCGCAACGGCCGAACCGAACTCAGCCGTATCAAATGTCCAGCGAATCGACGCCTTTACCGAGGTGACGGTAAGCCCGGTGATGTCGTGCGCTCGGTCTCAAACCCGGACGTCGTGTTTCGCGTAACGGAATCGGGGTCCATCGAGCGCCGCAACGAGCGGTTCGGTATCGTCGAAACCCAGCGGCCGCGTTCAATTATGCGAAAAGACTACAATTACCGTGGGCGCTGAACGTGCAACGAAGTTTGCCGATTTGTAAGGCCTCAGAAAATGGCATCCAAGCTTTAGCCGGCAAACTTTTCGCGTATCAGCACAGTCATGACCCTGCGTTTGCGGTCGCCACAATTGCGATTAGGAGAACGCTTGCATCAGGACAAGCAGTCCTGTCGACGCGCGAGCAAGGCGCCGACAGGACCGAACAAGTATCAGTTAGAAGTAGCGCGTGAAGCGGAGGAAGCCGGAGAGCGAGCCATCGCGACCGTCGACCTCAGCATAGCCGAGTTCGGTGCGAACTTCGAACTGCGACACCGGGAACCAGACCACCGACAGCTCAGCTGCCCATGCATCAAGTCCGGTGCTAATATTCGTGCCGGCAGCATACAGATCGTTGAAATAGTGAAAGCCAACCGACGCCCCCAGTGTCGCGGTGAACTGGTGGTTGTAGGACGCAAGGATCGACAATTCTGCGTCGGTGCCCAGCGGGCTGCCGGTGCCGTAGGCGTTGTCTCCCTCGTTGTAATAGCCAAGGATGCGGAGCGAAGAACCCGCCATATTCGGGACGTTAACTTGAACCCCCGCGCCGGCCGCGAAGAATTCGGCGCTTTCGTCGTAAGCCGCCTTCAACCAGGCGGTGCCCCAGCCCCCGGTATAGCCGATCTTGGCGACCACGTCGGGCATGTAGCCTTCACCAGCCAGAGCATCGTCTTCCAGAGAGATCGCGCCGAAGAAGCCGTTCGAGTCGAAGCGGTAGCCGATAAGGGCACGCTGGGTGTAGCCGTAGTACATACCAGACCAGGAGTGCGAGCCCCAGTTCGAGGCGCCACCGTTCTTTGAGTC
The DNA here is from genome assembly GCF_024699925.1 of Mesorhizobium sp. J428. Taxonomy (NCBI): domain Bacteria; kingdom Pseudomonadati; phylum Pseudomonadota; class Alphaproteobacteria; order Hyphomicrobiales; family Phyllobacteriaceae; genus Mesorhizobium; species Mesorhizobium sp. J428. The sequence continues at coordinate 27,042 of NZ_JAJOMX010000005.1, read as the reverse complement.
GACCCAGAACGACTCAGAGTAACCCATCATCAAACCACCGAGTTGGATGTAAGCCTGGTCCACATAGGCCGGACCGTCGCCCACGCCGTTCCAGACAGACTCCAAGCGAATGAAGGAGCGCAGCGTGCCCCATTCAGTTTCCGAACGCGCGTCGAAGTTGACGCGAGCGCGGACGTTCTTGCGCCAGCCATCCTGCGGAGTGTCACCGTAGTGGTAGGACGGTGTGTCGCCCGTGCCAGCTTCATAGCTGCCGGCGCCCATCTGATACCAGACGTAGCCAGAGATCTGCAGACAGGTCTCGGTGCCGGGGATGTAGAAAAAGCCTGCCCCGTAGGCGTCGCAGATGCGCACATATTCCACGGGCTCAGGCTCAGGCGCCATGACAGCGTCTGCACTCCAAGCGGGCATTACCGCCAATGCGCCGAACGCCGAAGACAATAGGATCAGAGATTTTTTCACGGGTTCCCACCTCCAGTTAGGGTGTAACTGCGCCGATGTTCCGACGGATATCGCCGGCCTTGAGCGCGAGGTGGAGTAAGAGTTGGGCTGTTTGCGCGGCGTTTGCGGCAAGTTTACATGCGTGTAAGATAAGTCTCTCCCGCGAAGATCAGCAGCCATGTGTTGCCGATTGACCACAGCCCAGCGCTTGGAGCGCCCGAGATTGTAAGCGTTTTTGGGGCCAAGAAACCGCTGCTAGAGTCGCTGCCTATAGTGCTGGCTGTGGCACTCGCCTCCGGTCCTGGTCCGGCTCAGGAAGCGATCATCCCTTGGCAAAAATACTCCGGCTGCGGTGCATGCGGGCCATAACGAGCCGAGCCGCGCTAGTGGACCGGAGGACTACAATTGCCTTGGGCGCTGAACATTCATGGAAAGCTTGCAGATTTGTAAGGCCCGAGAAAACGGGAGCAAAAGTTTCGTCGCCAAGCTCACGACGTATCTCCAATGGGCCATGCGCAACTAAGCAGCGCCCTTTTCCCCGCCCGCGTAGCTGACCTCCGCGGGCGGGCTTTTCTCATCCGTAACCGAGTGTGGAAAATCGATTTGAACCACAAGCCCCGGGCCATTGTCACGGAGGCTGATCGTAGCTCCATGAAGGTCGGCGATTGCTTTCACCATGCTAAGCCCTAGACCCGTGCCTTCCGTGGTACGGCTTTTGTCCAGCCGATAGAATCTCTTGAACACTTTGTCCGTTTCGGACGGCGGTATCCCAGGACCGTTGTCGATGACGAACAGGCTGACGCCTTGGGCCCTACAAATATAGCCCAAGCCGATATGTGAGCCGGGCTGCGTGTGGCGGACCGCATTTTGAACCAGATTGGCCAACATCTGCTTGAGGAGTTCGCTATCGCCAATCAGATGCGCCGAGAACGTTTGTTCGGACCTAAGGAGCCTCAATCTTCGTCCCTGCTCGGTCGCAATATCCGCGTAGACCTCAAAAACCTCGTTAACGAGTGATGTCACGTCGACCCGCCTGAAGCGGTCACGTCTGGCGCCAGTTTCGATCTGGGAGATCCTCAAAAGTGCTTCGAACGTCGACGTGATCCGCCGCACTTCCTCCATGGCCGCCTGGATCAGCGTTCGGCTGGACGCTATTGTGTCGGCCTCGTGTGCGGCTTCCAGCATCAGAAACAAGCGCGATATCGGAGTTTTGAGGTCGTGGGCGATATCTGTTGTAACCTGCTTCATGGCGCTCACATTTGACTGCAAGTGTCCCAGCGCCACATTGACCTCCGCAGCCAATGCGTCGATATCGTCCATTCGCGGCGATATCGGCAGGCGTCTCCCGAGTTCCCCAGACCCGACCATCCGCATCACGCCGGACAGAGAGGCGATACGGCGTCTGGTTTTGAATGCCAATAATGCACCTCCCCCGAGCCCAGCCGCCAGCACAATCGCTGTTGCCCAACCAAAGCTCACCAGCGCGATATCTCTGAGGCGATTGGTATCGTCGTAGCTGACACCGACCACCAATTGATTGGGCCCCAGATTCTGCATGTATAGCCGATAGTTCGTCGATTTAGTTCCAAGGTTACGCGCGTCCAGGGTCGAAAGCCCCTTCACCGCTCCGGCAAGGTCGATGTTGCCCGCGAGAAACGAGCCGTCCGAACTGCGGAGCGAATACAGCGTCTCCTGCCCGCGGATAGCTGGGCCATGATTGACGATCATGGCCTCCGCACCGGCAAGTCCGCGGGCCACAAACGCAGTCTCAATCTCGCGAAAGCGCTCCATCACATGGGAGTCAAGTCGCTCGTAGAGGTAAGATGCCACGAGGTTATAGGCGACGAGATTCGCCGCGAAATAGACGAATAGGAACAGCAGAACATAAAGCGCAGCAAGCCGGAACGATGTGCTGTGCGCAATGCTAGCGCGGCGCATGGATGCTATAGCCCGTGTTGCGGGTCGTATGAAGGAGGGGAGTGTCGAACGGCTTGTCGATCTTGCTGCGCAGTCGGCTGATGTGGGTCTCGACCACCGTGCTTTGTGGATCGAAATTAAAGTTCCATATCCTTTCCAGAAGCATTGTCCTGGTGAGGATGCGGCCTTCATTTCGCATCAACAATTCGAGGAGTGCAAACTCGCGCGGCAGCAGTTCGATCACCGTGCCGCCGCGCGTCGCCAGCCTTCGCACTAGATCAAGTTCGAGGTCGGCGACCTTGAGTTTGGTCTTCTCGGACGAGATCGGGGGACGACGCGCCAGCGCGTTAACCCGTGCAGTCAATTCTGAAAACGCAAATGGCTTGACGAGGTAATCGTCGGCGCCGGCCTCGAGACCCTCGACACGATCGTCTACGCCGCCCATGGAAGTGAGGAACAAGACAGGGATTCTGGAGCCGGCTGCGCGCAAGCTCCTAACGAGCGCCAGCCCATCTATTCCAGGTATCATTCTGTCTACGATTGCGACGTCGAATGCCTCGCGCAGTCCGACTCCCAGAGCGTCTCTTCCATCTCTGATAACGTCAACCGTGTGGCCCGCCTCCGTGAGGCCCTTCGCAATGTATTCGCTCGTGCGGCCATCGTCCTCGACGAGAAGAATTTTCATAAGCATTGATTTCCAGGCGTCGGCCACGCCGTCGCTCCCTTGACCTCTTGAATGCAGCGGCATGCCATGCCCAAGGGGCACAGCACGCGGTTCGTGACTCCGTTATGGATTTTTGCAGGTTGAATCCCGCTTGAGAGACAGATGAGGTCTGCCAAGACCGGGACGAACCGAAGGGTTCGTCCCGGGAAGCATTTGTAATTTACTTGATTTCTGTAACCGTGATGCGGCCGTTGACCCGGTCGGCGATAAACTCGATCGCCTGACCCTCCTTGACCTTGTTCAGCATGGCTTCATCGGCCACGACAAAAACCATAGTCATGGCAGGCATCTCAAGGTTCTTGAGTTCGCCATGCTTGATGGTGAGCTTCTTCTGGGCAGTATCGATCTTCTGAATCTCACCCTTTGTATATTCTTGCGCGAACGCGTTACCGCCAAGAGTGAGCATGACGGCGAGCAGCGATAGTATCTTTGCGGTATTTTTCATAGAATAGGTCCTTTGTGTTGTACGGGTTACTGCGAAACCTGAATGGCGCCCTTCATGCCGGATTCATAGTGACCCGGAATCAAGCAGGCGAATACGTAGTCCCCGGCGTTTGAGAACGTCCATACGATCTCGCCGGTCTTGCCGGGAGCCAGCCGTATGGAGTTCGCGTCGGCATGTTCCATGTCAGGGAATTTCTCCATGACCGCTTTGTGCTCCATCACAGCCGGCTCTTGATCCATGACGTATTCGTGGTCAGCCTCGCCCTTGTTCGTGAAGCGTAGACGAATTGTCTCCCCAGCTTTGACCTTGATGGTCGCCGGTTCAAAAAGCATCTTGCCGTCATCTTTTTCGGTCATCGCAATGTTGACGGTGCGCTTGACTTTTCCTTTCTCTCCGGGTTCGCCGATTGCCATTTTTTCAGTGTCGTGGCCACCTGAGTGCGTCCCTGCTGCGAAGACAGCTCCAGTCGTCAAAGCCAGAACGGCGGTCGCAATCACAAATCTTTTCATGTTCTCGGGTTCCTTTCGGTTGTCATTATCGCTGTTATCCCTTGGTGTGACCGCCGTGCGTCGCCGCCGGTGTCATCGTTTTTGCGTCGCCTGATTTGACGGGAGCGGGAGTGTCGCCCGTCCATTCGTAGGAGACGGTTCCTTCGGGGTGCTGATACCAGCCCGGATCGGCGTAATCGTTCGCTGCAATGCCCTCTCGGACTTTCACTACGGAGAACATGGAGCCCATTTCTATCGCTCCAAATTGTCCCCAGCCTTCCATCATCTTTATCGTATTGTCAGGAAGCGGCATTTCCATCTCGCCCATGTCGGCCATGCCACGGTTGCCCATCGGCATGTATTCCGGCTGAACGCGACGGATTTTTTTCGTCACCTCGGTTTTGTCGACGCCAATGAACGTTGGCACGTCATGCCCCATGGCGTTCATCGTGTGATGCGACTTGTGACAATGTATCGCCCAGTCGCCGAGGATTTGGCGTCGAACTCGTAGGCGCGCATCGCGCCAACCGGGATGTCGATCGAGACTTCCGGCCAGCGCGCCTCAGGCCGCGTCCAACCTCCGTCCGTGCAGGTCACCTCGAAGTCGTAGCCATGCATGTGAATCGGATGGTTGGTCATGGTGAGGTTCCCGACCCGTACCCTCACTTTATCGTTCTTCGAAACGACCAGCGGACTTACACCTGGAAAGACCCGGCTGTTCCAGCACCAGAGATTGAAGTCGGTCATCTCCATGACCTTCGGAACATAGGAGCCGGGCTCGATGTCATATGCGTTGAGCAGGAAGACGAAGTCCCGGTCGACCGGCATGAAGGAAGGATCCTTCGGATGAATGACGAAGAACCCCATCATGCCCATCGCCATCTGGACCATTTCGTCAGCATGCGGGTGATACATAAACGTCCCGCTTTTCACGAGGTCGAACTCGTAAACAAAGGTCTTGCCCGGCGGGATGCCAGGCTGTGTGAGACCGGTTACGCCATCCATGCCGTTCGGCAGGATCATGCCGTGCCAGTGGATGGTGGTGTGTTCCGGAAGCCTGTTGGTCACGAAGATGCGAACCCGATCGCCTTCGACCGCCTCGATCGTCGGTCCTGGTGATTGTCCATTGTAGCCCCAGAGATAAGCGGTCATGCCCGGAGCAAGCTCGCGCTCGACTGGCTCGGCGACCAGGTGGAATTCTTTCACGCCGTTAGTCAGGCGATGAGGAGCGGTCCATCCATTCAGAGTTACCACCGGCTGATAGTCCGGGCCGCTCGACGGGAAGATCGGCGGCTGCATGTCGGGGGATTCCATGATCGCAGCGTCAGGAAGTCCCATCGCAGATGTCTTCGTCCATGCGGCCGCACCTGCGAGAACGCGCCGCCGCCAAGTATCTGACGTCTCGTAACCAATTTAGATCTCCTTCTCGTTCAATGCGCCGCGGCGTCGCCGCCGCTGGCCATTGCAGTGGGTGCTTCGCTCGCTCCGGACGACCCGCCGCCATAGACGACGGTGCCAAGATTTACGTCGGCGAGCCAGAAATCGCGCTTGGCGTTAAGGGAAAGCATGATCGACTCGATCTTGGCGCGCGTATCAGCGAGAAGCTCGAACGTGTTTGTGATCATGCCATTGTAGGTGAGGACCGATTCCTCTTCGATCTTCGTGCGCAACGGCAGAACATTATTCCGGTAGTGTCGTGCGATGTCATAAGTCGAGCGATACGCGTCATAGGCGCCACGGGCTTCTGAACGGATGTTGACAGCCCTTTCGGCCAGCAGATTTGCAGCCTGCATGTAGGCTAATTCGGCCTTGCGCATGCGCGCCTTGCCCGAATCGAAGATAGGGATGACGAAATCAACCTCCGCGATAGGGATGACGGTTGTTTCTGTGCCGCCGTCTTCGGCCATTTCACGCTCGATCTCGACGCCGGAACGCAGGCCGAGGTCCGTCACATAGCGCGTCGCCTCCGTCAGGCCGTATGATCGTGCGAGCGCCTCCAATTCGAGCCGCGCGATTTCTAGATCGACGCGGTTCTTGAGTGCCTCTGCCTCAATCGCGCGTTTTGCTTTTGCGCCCTTCGGCAGAGCGGGAAGAGCGTTGGGCACCGAGTAGTCGATGTCAGACCCCCAGAGCCCCATCAAGCGCGTGAGCTGTTCCTTCGCGCCGCGCGCGGCGAGCTTGGCTTCGGCTGTTTGGCCCGCAAGTTCCGCATAGAAAACGTGCTCCCGCGCTTGGCCGGTCTTTGTAAAGGCTCCTGTCTCGCCGAGTTTCTGCGCCAGCGCGGAAGCTGCGTCCGCCGCGGCCTGAGCCCGGTTAAGATAGGAAACGCGCTCCCACGCTGCCACGGCCTCGATCCATGCGCGGCGCGTATCGGCGGCGAGACGCAAGGTTTCCTCCGCCGCCCGCAACTGCGCCTGCCGGAACCGCGCATCGGCGATCGCCACCCTGCGCGGCCGGGTGATGAGCGCAAGGATATTCGTGACGATGGCTGTTTCGACCGTTCGCACCGGATCGACGCCAATCACCCCGATCGAAACCGGCGGATTTACCAGCATGGTCTCCTGCCAGACGTCGGCCGCGGACAAGCCAATATCCGCATACGCCGCCTGGAGGCCCTTGTTGTTCAGGAGGGCAACCTGAACCGCTGCATCGGGGCCGAGCGTCCTTTTGCGGACGATGCCGGTGACCCGCTCCTGCAGCACTCTCGCTTCCGCGCTCGACTGAACCCAGACGGCTTCCTTCCCAGCAACGGATGCGGTTCGGGCAGCTACCGTCGCGAACCCCGATCCCGGCTCCGAGATGCCGTCGACCAGTGCGGTTGTCGTGCACCCGGCCGCCACGATCGGAACCAGGCCTGCGACCAGAAATCCCTTTGCGATCCTGTTCATGATCCGCTCCCGCGTTCCGCCGGAGATAGATCATCGTTAAGTTGGCGCCAGTTCTTGGGGTCGACCGGTTCGCGGTGTTGGTAGTTGGTGACCACAGGATGATAATGCGCATCGCTGATCCCCATGATGGGATCGGCGGCGTTGAACGAAGGGAGAATGTCAGGCGGAGCAGTAGATGCACAGCCTGACGCTGCCAGCGATGCAGCGAGCATCGCAAATAATATGAGCTTCATTTTCGACCCTGAACATGATGTGGAGCGTGAACCGCGCGTACCAATAGCAGGCGCGGACGGAACGTGGCGCCCGGAGGACGCGCATATCAGCTCAGGTTCGAGGAGGTCTGAGGAAGTCGGTCTGTTCGCCGGGCATTATTGCCGCAGAAACTTCGAGCGCCAATACCCCGGAGCACGGTTGGGGGAACGGAGGAAAACTGACGGGAACCGCCTGAGACGGGGCGCAGTGGGTATCGCAGCAGATATCGGCGGTTTTGGGGTTGCCGTGATGACTCTTGGCGCTTGCCCCATCAACCTCAGTCGTCGCATCCGATCCGTGCTCGTGATCGCTGTTCGTGTACACTTTCGCGTCAGAGGACGCAATGAGGCCGGCGACGCTGCTGGGGTGCATCGCCGATTTGGCCATCGCCACCATTCCAGGCTGCAGCGACGCCATGACGAGAAACAAGAGCGCGAGCGCGGCACGAAACCACGAAATTCTCGCTAGCCGATGTTGACCGAAGTTCGTCATCTCACCAGCTTCCACACAAGTTCGGGCGCCAAGTCAAGTTGCGCCATCCTTCTTTTCTGTCGGGGAACCGAAACGTGATCATGGCTTGACTCGCAGAATGCGTGCGCCGGCTAAATGCCTGCGGGCCAAGCTGATTACGGCTAGCGGGATCACGGTCCACTGCAGCAGCGGGCTGAGCCCCGTTCCGAAGGGAGGAATCAGCGGCATGAGCACCGAATATGTCCAGCGCAGGCTCACATTGGTGTAATAGTACTCAAACCCAACGGTAAGCGCGATGCCAACGGCCAGGAATATGGCGGTCGGCAGACCCCCACGGGCGCCTATCCAGTTGCGATCGCGCACTGACATGCTCGCGATCCAAAATGCGACCAACGCGAATCCGGCGTCACCGAAGGTTGCCGACAAGCAGAGCTTGATGCCGTCCCAGTGCTTCATTTCCATCATACCAACATAAGTTGGCGCTTGGAGGAACTCCCAGACGAAATGGAGAAGGAACGAGAAGAAGATCACCGGAAGCTCGGGCGCTTCGAGCAGCGGAAACCGGTGGGCCCCGTCATTCGACGGGGCTTCCGATCGAAGTCCCCAAGGCATCACCAAATCCCCTTCGTGACGCCGGTCCAGACATAGGACCAAATCGTTGGGTGGAACCATTGCCGCGAGTTTCCGCCCTGTTTACGAGACTCGAGCCGGCCGGCCAAGGCGTCTTCGATTGCATCGACGCACATCTGCCGTGATATCGCCGCAAGTCTGTACGCGTAAGTCATAATGTTATCGTCACCAGATGGCTCGCCTCGGACTTGCGCGACCACCTCGCCCGTGTCGACCCCCGCATCGACGACGTGGACGGTGGCGCCGAAGTTCGTGCTGTCTCGGTTGGCGAGAGCCCAATAGCCGCCATTCATGCCGCGGTACTGCGGCGTGATGCCGGCATGGTAGTTCAGGACAGGGCATGTCACGCGAGCGAGAACCTCAGGCTTCACGATCCTGCAGCCGGCAAGGAGAATGACGGAAGGTTGGATTTCATCGATCGCCTGCAAAAAGCCGACGGAATTCACCGAGGGCACCGTTCGAACGATCCGTTCCGCACGAGGCTTCACAAAGAGGCTTTCGGATTCGATGATGCGAGCGATCCGCCGATGTAAGAGAACCTTGCCAAGGCCGATGAGGCACATGGTGCCAAATTGGCCGCCAACTGTGAACCATCCCTTCAGGCGGGCGCGGCGCGCAAGAAACTCGCCGCGCGGTTCCGAATCCTCGATGATGACGCGGACGTCCCCAAAGCGGTCGATGAGCGCATTTATGATGATCCACGGATGTGGTCCCCCTGCGGTGACCACGCATACACCGCCGCCGGTATCCGGCCGTGAGTTCTCACTCATGGCAGCATACGACTGAAGCTTTACCTCGCCTGAGAGTCCTTCAATAATCGGGCAATGCGGACGTTTGTCGCCATGGCAGTTGGCCATCAAATGGCTCAGCATTTCGCGCAGTCCCAAGAGTTCCGCAACCTTGCGGTCGATCTCTGCAAGCTTGGCCGTGGCCATAACCTTGACCTCCACGCTCTCGCGAGACGTGTCGTTGTAGAGAGACAATAGCTCGCGGCACTCCTCGACAGAAAAACCCAGGCTGCGCGCACGTTGCAGGAAGCGCAGACGGTGTTCATCTTCGACTGAATAGTCACGGTAGCCGTTGTCGCGTCGCTCGGGCCGGATGAGGCCGATGTCCTCATAATAGCGGATTGTCTTGGGCGGCAAACCTGACTTTTCCGACACGGTTCCGATGTTCATAGAAGCGCTCCTTCCTTCGCCTCGCGTCAGCCAAGCTTTACCGTGCGCAGCCGCAGCGCGTTGGCGATGACAGAGACCGACGACAGGCTCATGGCTGCCGCTGCGATCATCGGCGATAGCAGCGTGCCGAAGACCGGATAGAGGACCCCGGCCGCCACCGGAACGCCGAGCCCGTTGTAAACGAAGGCGAAGAACAGGTTCTGCTTGATGTTGCGGATCGTCGCCTGAGACAGCCGGCGGGCCCTGACGATGCCGTTCAAATCACCCTTCACCAGCGTGATTCCCGCGCTCTCGACCGCAACGTCAGCGCCGGTGCCCATGGCGATGCCGACATCGGCTGCGGCGAGCGCCGGCGCGTCGTTCACCCCGTCTCCGGCCATGGCGACCTTGGCCCCGTTGGCGCGCAGCTCCTCGATCAGCTTCTGCTTGCTTTCGGGCAGCATGTCGGCGCGCACCTCGTCGATGCCCAGTTTAGCCGCGACCGCCCGCGCCGTCCGCTCGTTGTCGCCGGTCGCCATGATGATCCGGAGGCCGGTTTGGTGCAGCGCCCGGATGGCTTCCGCCGTGGTCGCCTTGACCGGGTCGGCAACGGCGACGATGCCGGCCAGCCTGCCATCGACCGCGACGAACATTGCCGTCTTGCCGTCCGAGCGGAGCGCGTCAGCGCGGTCCTTCAAGCTGGCCGCGTCCGCCTTGAGATCGATCATCATCGCGGCGTTGCCGAGCGCGATCTTGCGGCCGTTGACCGAGCCGGACACCCCCTTGCCGGTGACGGCCTCGAAGTCAGACGCGGCTGATATCGTCGCGCCACGTGCCTCGGCGCCCTCGACGATCGCTTCGGCCAGCGGGTGTTCGGAGCCACGCTCCAGGCTGGCTGCGAGCGATAGCAGCTCGGTCTCGTCGAACCCTTCCGCTGCGACGACGTCGGTGAGCTTGGGACGGCCCTCCGTCAGCGTCCCGGTCTTGTCGACGATCAGCGTGTCTACTTTGGCGAACAGTTCCAGAGCCTCGGCATTCTTGATCAGCACACCTGCCTGTGCTCCGCGACCCGTCGCCGTCATAATCGACATCGGCGTCGCCAGGCCGAGAGCACACGGGCAGGCGATGATGAGCACGGAGACCGCCGAGACGATGGCGAAGATCATCGACGGCTCTGGACCGAAGACCGCCCAGACGACGAAGGCCAGGATCGCCACGAGCACGACGGTCGGCACGAAGTAGAACGATACACGGTCGGCGAGCCCCTGGATCGGTGCGCGTGAGCGCTGGGCCTTGGCGACCATCTCGACGATCCGTGACAGCATGGTCTCGGCGCCGACTTTCTCGGCGCGAATGACCAGCGTTCCGTTGCGGTTGAGCGTGCCGCCGGTGACGCTGTCGCCTTCGGTCTTCTCAACTGGAAGAGGCTCCCCCGTGATCATGCTTTCGTCGATCGAGGTCCTGCCTTCCAGCACAATTCCGTCAACGGGGACACTGTCGCCAGGGCGGACGCGCAGGCTGTCGCCTGACTTGACCTCGTCGAGAGGTACGTCTTTTTCCGATCCGTCCGCTCCTATCCGCCGCGCAGTCTTTGGCGCGAGGTCGAGCAGCGCGCGGATCGCCGACCCGGTGCGCTCCCGGGCGCGCAGTTCAAGCACCTGTCCCAGGAAGACGAGCGCCACGATCACCGCGGCCGCCTCGAAATAGACCGGCACCGAGCCACCATGGCCACGGAATTGGTGCGGGAAGAGATCCGGAAACAGTGTCGCAACGACGCTGTAGAGATAGGCGACTCCGACACCGATCGAGATCAGGGTCCACATGTTCGGGCTACGATTGACGACGGACTCCCAGCCGCGATGGAAGAAGGGAATGGCGGCCCAGAGCACCACAGGGGTAGCCAGCACCAATTCCAGCCAGGTCGAGATCTGCGCACCCAGCCAGTCGCGGACGGGCAGGCCGAGCATAGGTCCCATCGTGATGAAAAGCAGCGGGACCGAGAGCAAGCCGCTGACCCACAGCCGCCGAGTGAAATCGATGAGTTCGGGATTGGGGCCCTCGTCGCCGGTCGGAACACCCATGGGCTCCAGCGCCATGCCGCAGATCGGGCAGGAGCCTGGCTTGTCGCGGACGATCTCCGGATGCATCGGACAGGTGTATTGCGTGCCCTTCGGCATCCGCTCCGGCGCAGGCCGGTCGCCGAGATACTTCGGCGGTTCCGCCTCGAACTTGCCCTTGCATCCCGACGAGCAGAAATAGAAGCCCTTGCCCTCATGCCGCGTGAAGTTGGCGGCAGTCGCGCGCTCAACGCTCATGCCGCAGACCGGATCGATCGCCGTGATGAACTCCTGCGGCGCCTTGACGAACTTGTCCCGGCACGACGCGCTGCAAAAATGGTAGGTGTGACCATCATACTCGGTGCGGGGCTTGCCTGCGGCTGGGTCGACAGTCATGCCGCATACGGGATCGCGTATGACCTCGCCTTTGGCCAGCTTGGCATGCGTCGAGCAACACGCGTCCCCCGTTGCGTGCGAGTGATTGTCAGGTGAATGGGTGCTCATGGCGCGACCTCCGATTTGATCGGCGTATTGTTGCGCCTTCCAGCTACCGGAAGGTCAAGCGGAATTTTCACCTCCACTTTAAAGCTGGACGCCGCCTCAGGTCGTAGCCTGTCAAGCAGGCTGGAGGTTCCTCGCGAGCAAACATGCTCATTTGTCTTGGGCGATACACCGCCCAAGAAAGTCGGATAGGGTCCCGGAACAAAGCCCGGACGCGGTGGTTATTGGAGATGTCTTGCGCAGAATCTTTCCAGTTCGTCAGGCTCGTCAGCTTGGCTTCGCTTGCGATAGTCGCACTGACCGCGATCTTTTTGACAACGACGTCCGCCGCAGAGCTTGACCATCCTGACGGGGATTCGGTGCAGCGGTTTGACTTGAGCGGCCTCCGAAATCATTAACGAAGCTGCTATCGAATCCCAGGTGGGCTCCAAAGCCCGTAGTCGTATTCTGAAACCAGGAGAAATATGATGAAAACGTCGAAGCTCATTCTCGCAACGTTGATGCTCACGGGGACCGCGTCGTTTGCGGTAGGGCAGGAATCTTCCAACAAACCAATGGAAATGGCCCCAGTCACGCTGCCCGCACAGTGCGGTGAGGCCGCAGACCAGAAGATGCCGATGACGGATAGGTCGGGAATGGACATGTCTGGCATGGACGAGGCGCACAAAGCCTTCATGGCCGGAATGATAAGAATGCAACCGGCGATGATGCGGGGGATCATGGCCAAGGATCCAGATGTCGCATTCGTCTGCACGATGATCGCGCACCATCAAGGTGCCATTGACATGGCCAGCGTCGAGCTGAAATACGGCGACAACGACGAAGCGAAACAGGCCGCGCAGAAAATCATCGACGACCAGACCAAGGAGATCGCTGATTTTAAAAAATGGCTCGAAGCTAACGTCAAATGAGGTCGTAGGGGGCGCCACAGGCGCTCCCCGATCACACAAGGATCCATGATATGCATCACCTCAGCCCCGAGATGAAAAACTGTATCGACGAGTGCCTGCGCTGCTATTCGATGTGCCTGTCTACAGCGATGGGCCATTGCTTGGAAATGGGCGGAGAACACACCGAAAAACAGCACTTCACGCTGATGATGGCCTGCGCCGAAATCTGCCGAACCTCGGCGCATTTCATGCTCATCGGCTCCGAGCACCACAAGCATATTTGCGGCGAATGCGCGGAAATCTGCAACGAGTGCGCGGATGACTGCGAGCGTATTGGCGACATGCAGGACTGCGTCGATACCTGCCGCCGCTGCGCGGAGAGCTGTCGAAAGATGGCGGCTTAATAGCCGATTGTTCGTAGGCGCGACGTCGATGCCTCGCGCCTACGACCAAGATTTCATCCGAGGAAGAAACAAACTTCACCAAGGCGGCGATCACGAGACCGGCAATCGCCAGGACGATCAGGCCGCCGATCCCGTTTCGACACACATTTCACCTGACATCAGCTCATCCAATCATCATTTTCTTTCCTTCTATTCCGCGGCGGACTTCAGAGGGTTCACCGGCGCCGATGAGCTCTCAGCCGCGGCTCGCCTCGGCAGGCCCCGACCCTTCACGATGCCGTAAACCGCCGGGATCACCACTAGGGTCAGGATGGTCGATGAGATCATGCCGCCGATCATCGGCACGGCAATGCGCTGCATGATTTCCGAGCCGGCCCCAGTGCTCCACAGGATGGGCAAAAGCCCCGCCATGATGGCGACCACTGTCATCATCTTTGGCCGGACGCGCTCCACCGCGCCCACCCTGATCGCGTCATCTAGGTCAGCTCGCGCGAATGCGCGGCCCTGGGCGGCGCACTTTCCTTGGGCTTCAACAAGCGCATGATCGAGATAGATCAGCATGATGACGCCCGTTTCGGCCGCAACGCCGGCGAGCGCGATGAAGCCGACGGCGACCGCAACCGAAGTGTTGAAGCCGAGCCACCACATCAGCCATATGCCGCCGACCAGCGCGAAGGGCAGAGACAGCATGACGATCAGCGTCTCCGTCAGTCGGCGGAAGTTCAGGAACAGCAGCAGGAAAATTAGCGCGAGCGTCAGCGGCACCACGATTTTCAGCCGCGCCTGGGCGCGCTCCAGATATTCGAACTGGCCGCTCCAGCCGAGCGAATAGCCGGCCGGGAGCGCAACGCCCGCCGCGACCGCAGACTGCGCATCGGCCACATAACCCCCGAGATCTCGCCCGGCGATATCGACGAAGATGTAGACGGCCAGTTGGCCGTTCTCAGTTCGGATAGAGGTCGCGCCGCGCGTCAGTTCGATTTTGGCGACCTCGCCCAGTGGAACTGAGCCGCCGCCGGGGAGTGCCACCTGCACCTCGCGCGCGATTGCCTGCGGGTCGCTCCGAAGCGCGCGCGGGTAGCGGATGGCGACGCCGTAGCGCTCACGGCCCTCGACCGTCGTGGTGATCACCTCGGCGCCCAGTGCCATCGAGATCACGTCCTGTACGTCGCCGACCGACAGCCCGTAGCGGCCGAGCGACACACGGTCCGGCACGATGTCCAGAAAGTAGCCGCCGACGACCCGCTCGGCATAGGCGCTCGACGTCCCTGGGACGTTTCGGAGCACCGCCTCGACCTGGCGTGCGACTTTTTCCATCTGGTCGAGATCCATGCCGTAGACCTTGACGCCCACCGGAGTCCGAATGCCGGTCGACAGCATGTCGATGCGGGCGCGGATCGGCATTGTCCAGGCATTGGACACGCCCGGAAATTGCAGCGCCGCGTCCATCTCGGCCTTCAGGCTTTCGGAGGTGACGCCGTCGCGCCACTCCCCATTTGGTTTTAGGTTGATGATTGTCTCGAACATTTCGGTCGGCGCCGGGTCGGTCGCGGTCTGCGCACGGCCGGCCTTGCCGAACACGCTCTCGACTTCGGGGAACGACTTGATGATGCGGTCCTGCATCTGCATTAATTCCGCCGCCTTGGTGACGGAAAGCCCGGGAAGAGTGGTGGGCATATACATCAGCGTGCCTTCGTCGAGAGCCGGCATGAACTCGGAGCCGAGCTGCCGCGCCGGCCAGACCGTCACCGCAAGGGCAACGACGGCAAGCAGGATGGTAAGCGTCTTCGCCCGGAGCACGCCCTTGATAACTGGTCGATAGATCGCGATCAGCAGGCGGTTGAGCGGGTTCCTGTGCTCCGGCACGATCCTGCCACGCACGAACACCACCATCAGCGCCGGAACCAGCGTCACCGACAGCAGCGCGGCCGCAGCCATGGCAAACGTCTTGGTGAAGGCCAGCGGCCCGAACAGCCGCCCTTCCTGGCTTTCCAAAGTGAAGATCGGCAGGAACGAGACGGTGATGATCAGCAGGCTGAAGAATAGCGCCGGGCCGACCTCGCTCGCCGCCTCGATCAGCACTTCGGTCCGGGGTTTGTCCGGCGGCGCACGCTCCAGATGTTTGTGCGCGTTCTCGATCATCACGATCGCCGCGTCGATCATCGCGCCGATGGCAATCGCTATGCCGCCGAGGCTCATAATGTTGGAGCCAAGGCCGAGGAGCTTCATCGCGGCGAACGCCATCAGGATCCCGACGGGGAGCATGATGATGGCGACCAGCGCGCTCCTGACATGCAGCAGGAAGACGATCGTGACGAGCGCGACGATGACGCTCTCCTCGATCAGCGTGATCTTGAGGGTTTCGATCGCCGCGCCGATCAGTTCCGAGCGGTCGTATACGGTGATGATTTCCGCGCCGCCAGGCAGGCTCTTTTCGATGTCTGCGAGTTGCGACTTGGCATTGTCGATGACGGTCAGCGCGTTCGAACCGACGCGCTGCAGCACGATGCCGCTGGCGACCTCTCCCTCGCCGTTCAGCTCGGCGATGCCGCGCCGTTCGTCGGGCACGATCTCGACCTTGGCCACGTCCCCGAGCCTAAGGGGCACGCCGCCGACGGTTTTGAGCGCGATGCTTTCGATATCGGCGATGCTCTTCAGATAGCCGCGGCCGCGCACCATGAACTCGAATTCGGAGATTTCGACGGTGCGCCCCCCGGTGTCCATGTTGCTGTCGCGCACCGCCTCGCCGATCTCCGACAGCGTCACCCTTGCGCGCGCATGCGCGCTGGATCGACGACGATCGAATACTGCTTGACGAAGCCGCCGACGCTCGCGACCTCAGAAACGCCCTCGGCCTTCGAAACCGCGAAGCGCACCACCCAGTCCTGCAGCGACCGCAGTTCGGCCAGCGACAGTTCCTTGGCGACGACGGCATATTGATAGACCCAGCCGACGCCGGTCGCGTCCGGGCCGAGCGCCGGCGCGACGCCAGCCGGAAGGCGGCTCGCGGCGGCGTTCAGATATTCGAGCACGCGGCTGCGCGCCCAGTAAGGATCGACGCCGTCCTCGAAAATCACATAGACGAAAGACACGCCAAAGAACGAGAAACCGCGCACGACTTTGGATCGCGGCACCGTCAGCATCGCTGTCGTCAGCGGATAGGTGACCTGATCCTCGACCACCTGTGGCGCCTGGCCCGGATAGTCGGTGAAGACGATGACCTGCACGTCCGACAAGTCGGGAATGGCGTCGAGCGGCAACGTCTTGACCGCGTAGACGCCCGCTGCCGTCGCCAGAGCGGCGGCGAAGAAGACAAGGACAAGGTTCCGCGCCGACCAGGCGATGAGACGCGCGATCATGGCTGTTCTTCCGCCGGGGTCAGCGCGGAAAGCGCCGCCTTGAGATTGCTCTCGGCGTCGATCAGGAAGTTGGCCGAGACGACGACGCGCTCGCCCTCGGCGACGCCGTCCATGATCTCGACCATACCTTCGCCGCGCCCGCCGATCTTCACAGGGCGCGGTTCGAAGCTGCCTTCGCCCTTGTCGAGGATCACCACCTGGCGGTCGCCCGTGTCGATGACCGCGCTGTCCGGCACCGTCACGACAGGCCTGCCGCCGCCGGTCGCGATCTCCACATCGGCATACATGTTGGCGAGCAGCAGCCCATCCGCATTGGGCAGTTCGATGCGCAGGCTGGCGGTACGGGTCTGACTCTGGATTTCAGGGTGGATAAGGCCGACCTCGCCCTGGAACACCTGTCCCGGGAGGCTTCGGATGCTGATGGTCGCTCTATCGCCGGTGCGCACGGAACCCAGCTCATATTCCGGCACGTCCGCCATCACCCAGACGGTCGATATGTCGGCGATTCGGAACAGCGTTTCTCCGGCTTCGGCCATCATGCCGTCGATCGCCATGCGCTCGAGAACGACCCCGCCGCGCGGCGCCATCAGGGTGACCGAGATGGGAACCTTCCTCGTCTTCTCGATTTCGGCGATGGCTTCGGCTGGAACCCCGAGGTTTTCCAGCCTTTGCAGGCTGCCCCCGGCGGCGCCCTTGCCGGCCCCGCTCTTCAGATCGGCCGCGTAAAGCGCGCCGGCCGCGGCGATCTCCTTGGCGTAGAAGCGCACCAGCGGCTCTCCCTGCTCGATCATCTGCCCGGTTGTGATGTCGGCCACCTCTTCGAGGAAGGCCTCCGTTCGGATGGACACGACGCTGACGCGGCGCTCGTCGAGCGTCACGGTTCCCGGAACCCGGACCGGCCTGACAATGGTGCCTTTCGTGGCGAGGACCGTCTTGACGCCGGTCCGTTGCTGCTTGCCGGCCGAGACCGTGACGGTGGCGCCGTCGTCGTCCTCGCCGTCGTAGACAGGGATGTAGTCCATCCCCATCGAGTCCTTCTTCGGCGTCGGCGATGTGTCGGGTAGACCCATAGGGTTGCGGTAGTAGAGGACCTCTCGTTCGCCGGAGTTCGCTTCGACAACCGTCATGTCGGCCTTGCCCGGCTCGTCGAAGCTCACATCCTCGCCGGCGAGCACCGCAATGAAATCGCGGCCGTCGTCGGTTTGCTTTGGCGTCGCCGAATAGACCGGATCACCGTCCGGATGGCGGTAATAGAGGACTGCCCCTGAGCCTGCGGAGGTCATAGGCTCCGCCTCGCCGCCAAGCGCCCGCATCGCCATTGCCTGCACGTCCCGTACGACCGCCGGGACGGATAGATCGCGCTGTCCGGCCCAGTATCCGGCCGCGCCTACCCCCGCCGCCAGACCGGCGAAGGCCAGAAAGGTGCCGAGCCTGCTCATTCGACAGCCTCGAAAACCAGCCGACTCTCAACGGTCTCCTCCTCACCCTGAACCTTGGCCGCGATCGAGAAACGCCAGCCGCCGGCCATGATGAGGTTGGCCTGGAAGCGATAGGCGCCCGGATCTTCGGACGGCATCGCCTCTACCGGCGTTGTCATCGCCTCCATTCCGTCGGGCTGCATGTCCATTCGGGTTGCGAACACGACGGCATCGACAACCGGATTGCCGGTCCGCTTGTCAATCAGCCGGACCGTCACGGTCGCGCCTTCACCTTGCTTGATCTCGCTTTCGACAAGCTGGAATTCGTAGTCTTCGGGACCGGCCAGTGTGGCCGTGGAGACGGCGATGGCAGATAGGAGCGCCAGCGGGGCGGCGCGAAGGCAAGGTTTCGCTCTCATGGTCAATGGTTCCGACTGTCATTGGACCGCGCTCGCGCACGGCTTCTCGCTTAGCCGAGGCCAAGCGGTCCGACCCGAGGGGTTCGCCCGCCGGGTTTCGGCGCCCGAAACGCCGCTGACAGTCAGATTCGAGGAGGTCGGGGCGGGGGTTCGCCAATCAGGGACGCAAGCACGACATCGCCGCGCGAGGTAAAGCGGTCCCGCATCAGGATGCGCAGAGCAAGCAGATGGTGCTCCGGCGTCGACGCACTAACGAACACGGCGGTGCAGACCACGGCGAACGGGCAATCCTTCGCGCAGTCCGGGGTCGCAGGCTGATCATCAGGGCAGCACGGCATGCCGTCGGGCATTTCGGCCGTCATCGGCATCGCCATCGCGGACGATGCGACCGACGGCGCTACTGGCGCGAAGAACAGGCCAATCATGGCGAGGATCGCAAGCAGCCGGGCCGAGGAGGACATCCGCATCATTCTGAACCTTCGCACGAATGCGATCGGATGCATAGCCAACTTGCCGTGACCACCACATTTGGGTGCGCCATCCTAGCGCATGGTAAGGTAGCTTCACTCGCGCGCCGCAAAACGATCGTGCCCGATACTACCGGCAAGGGAGCGGCGGCATCGCGCCATCAGCCGTGCGCCAGATCCACGCATCGATTTCAGGTCGAGATGCAACAAGCTCGTTGAGCGCCTCGTCGTAGGCGCTGTCCGCCGATGGTGGAACGATGTAGAGCCCAACCGGCTTTGGCTGCAACTGCAGCATCGCCGCCGCGGTTGGCTTGTCCATTGCCAGATTATAGCGGAAGCCCTTCACACTTCTATCGCCTACCCGTGCCAGCGCATCGACAAGCCGCTTCTCATGGATGGAGTCGTATGGAATCCAGTTCTCCGACACGACCATCACCGCCATTTCCTCGACAACCGCGAGCCCGGCAAGCGTGAGGCCGAAGGTAGCGATCGCGATCAAGTGAGAATCCTGGTTCGCGCTCCAGAGCGCTATTTCATTCTCGAAACGAACCTGAAGCCGACGATTCAATGTTTCTTCCAGCAGCAATGGAAAGTCCGGAAGATGCTTGATAACTAGTCGGAAGCCATTGCGAGCCGGCGCTATATCCTTGACCTCGCCGACGAGGATCATCAATTTCCTCGGCCCGGTCCTGGGAGGAAGTGCGGGCGCAAGCGCGTCTACGCGCCGTTGCTCGATGGCAACCTTGTCTGCCGAACGAAACGATTCCGGTACGAACAGAACGTCGCTCAATATTCCGCCCTTCACCGTCATCTGGCGGGCTGCCTCGATCAGGTGCCAGCGAACGTTCCACCAATGGCGCTTTCCGGCCCATCGCGCCGTCCAGGCCGTCAACTCGGCCTCGTGCCAGAGGTAGTGAAGCAGACTTCGGAGCGACAGCTTCTTCGCCTCGCCAACCACACCGTCTGAACCCTCCACGCCGGGAACCGGAGCAGCGCGCGCACCCAACTTTGTCAGGCTGAAGCCTACCTTGAGTGCCGATAGCCCGGTTTCGGAGTCGATCTGGATCGCGCTACCGATCAGGGCGCCGAGGCCGGAGAGCTCATCAGGCGGTTCGTAGGACGGGCAGGCTGGATCATGTCCACACCCCGACAACGGCATGCGCTTGACGATGTATTGGTCGCCCACGTTGGCGATATACATCGCAAGGCCTGACTCCCGACACAGGCAGAGAGGCTGAACTCGTCGCCGGTAGGCATCCGCCAGCACTTTCTGCAAAGCAGGCGCGGTCTCTTCTATCGTTTGGTCATCAAGCTTGAAACGTCGCATCGCCTCCATCGCCCTGGACGCCGCCGCATCCCCCTGCCTTCCATTGGGTCATGGATTGCCATCCTGAGCAAGTCCTCCTCGACCGCAGAAGAGTGGGCGCAGAAGCCAGCGCGTTCGCCCCAACCCCAATCCGGCCGCTCTGAATTCGACCGCTTGTCCCGATGAGTTGCGGCTCGATTGAAGCCCGACCTGCGGTCTACTTTTTGCTTTCTTGTAGCCGGCCGCGGCGCTGGCGCTTCTCCTCCGCGGTTGGGGCAGGCAGAGGCAGAGGGGAGGCTGTGGATGTGGCGGCGGGTCGAGGCCAGGAGAGGCTCCCGGCGCCCGTCGAGGAGAACAGCAATGACCCTTATGCAAATTCACGCGCCGACGCGCATGGCGCCCAACGGCTACAAGGTCGACATCAGCAAAGGCGAGCGTATCGGGCGCGTTTCGTCTGAATGGTTCAATCGTCCGGGCCGACGAGCGCTATCTCTCGCCTTCAACATCTCCACACCTTGGTGGCCAGGCGATCAAAACGCTGCAAGACCCGCATCGTCGAAAGCGAAAACATCTGCGTCGCAGCGAGCCGCGACAATCCCGAACGCCTGACGTTGATGCTGCCCGACGCGCACGCGCCGGTCGCTCCCACGCACTGGAGCTTCGGCCAGCTCGCCAGCCTGGTCGGGGCGCCCGCGAACTACCTGCAGGCAGCTCCCTGCCGCGCTGGCCGGCATCAACCTTCAGTGCGGCCTGACCTCACACCGCGCCTTATCCTGACTCTGTAATCCTGTCTCAGAATCAGGCATGGAAGCGCCTCACCGACGGTTCCAGGGAAGCTCGTCGACGTCCGGGTCAAGCGTTCCCGCAGCGAAGCGAGGACAACGCTTTACGCGGCGGCGGCTCCACAAGCTTGTTCATGGGGTGCAGGCGAACTCGCACTCTGCCACGCGGCGAAGTGAGAGCGCGCGAGGGGAACCCCTCGCACATAAGACATAACAGCCGAAGCAGCCTGGGCTTAGGTATCGTGCGTGCATTTGTATTTTACCAATCTTGACGCTGGGTTTCGCGCAGTCCGCTTTTCCCTGATGACCTTTAAAGCGGTTTTCGTTCCTGGCGCGCTCGACGTGGTCGAGCGCGCTGGGCTGATCGACGGCATGCCGTTCATCCTGATGGATGACGGCAGCTACGATCTCAATCTCAACCGGTTCCCCGCGCCTGTCCGGGCATGGGCGCGCGGTCGCCTGACTGGCCAGGCGTTCCTGGTGCCCAAGCATACTTTCTCGTCTGGGCGCGCTTTTCAGCGAGCGACGCGTGGGTAGACGCCCTGGCAGCTCGACCGCCATGATGTCCTGGCCTTCACCGGGCACGTCGCCTGTCGGACGCGGCGTTCCGCATTTCAGCGGCGAGCTGGAAACCGAAGCATCGCCGCGCTCGACAAGCTCTATCGCTGGGCCGTCGAGGAAGGGATCATCTTCGCCTCGCCTTTCAGCTATGGCGTCACCCTTCGTCGGACCGCCGGCAGCCGCGCCGTGCTCGCCGTGGCGGCCAACCGCGCCCGCGAGCGCGCCGCCACACCGCTGGTGATCGATCTCGGCCGCTACCTGCTGTTCCGCGAGGGCCAGGCCGGCTTCCCGACGGCTCCGAAGATCGGACGTGGCGCGGCCGCAACGGCGAGCGCAATGCGCTGTTTGCTGAGCTTCTGGTCACGACCGTCGGTGGCCGACCGCAGGCCGCGGCCTGCTTCTGGCCGAGCTTCCGGAGCCCGCATCACGCTCGATCCCTTCGACCTTCCTGGTCCGATCGCCAAGGGCGGCGTACGCGGCGCATCCGCGTTCCCCGCCGGGTGCGGCAAGTCGCTGCTGGACTACGAAGCCGATCTCGATCGCTGATCTCCACTGCTCCGGTCTCGAACCCCAGGTGTCCCATCCCGCTGTGGTTCACCGGAGGATGGGAAGGCAGCATCCGGCGGGCAAGAAGGTCCGGCTCGACCGCCTGACGCCGGGTGAGCGCCGCCGCGTGCTGACGCGCCTGGCCGAGCGCAGCACGGCTTGCTCTGGCTGACGGAAGCCGGCCGGCCTGTGCCCTCCGCAACCTGGGAAGCCGCTTTCGGCGCGCCTGCGTCCGCCGCTTCGCCGCTTCGGTATCGAGGTCGAGGTGACGCCGCACACTCTGCGGCACACCTTCGCCGTCAACATGCTCTCCATGCTGATCCGCGAGCAGATCGGAACCGTGTTCGATCCGCACGACCGGCACGGCGCGGCCTATCGCCGGATGCTCGGCGACCCCTTGCAGAAGCTCCAGCACCTCCTGGGGCACGCAAGCATCACCAGCACCTACATCTATCCAGGTCTCGACGAGGCGCAGGAGCTGGTCGAGGTGGCCGTGGACCGCTGGGCGGACGATACGGCTGGTGATGCAGCATGATGGCCGCGACGACGGCTCCAGCACGACGGCCGGGCCGCCGTGCCTCTTCCCGAGGCGCTGCCCGATCCCGAGCGCGAGGCTGCTGCTTGCACCGCGGTGCCGCTCCGGCTTTCACCAGCCCGCTGGCAGACCGCAGCAGGGCGATCGACCTGACGATGCTCGCTGGCCGCAAGGCACTGGCCCGGACGTTTGCCGGCGCGCTCTGGCGCGCCTGCCAGGTCGGCGGTCCGGCCGGCTCGATCTCGACGGCCTATGCCTATGCCAATGCGCTCAAGACGTTCTGGCGCTATCTCGATTCCGCCGGAATGCACGTCGCACGGCTCTCCCGACGTGAGCGCTGCCTTGATCGACGGCTTCGACGCATGGATGGAGGAGAGCGGCCTGCATCCCAATCACCGGCTGCATCGAATGAGCAAGGTGCTCAACCTGCTCCGCCTCGCCGAGGCGGCGGAGCCCGGCCTTCTGCCACCCGATGCCTCGCGACGGCTGATGTATACGAGCGACCGGCCGGGTGTGCGCGCCCGGCCGCGCGATGCCTATGGCGACGACATCGCCACGGCATTGCGGACCGCGGCACGCGCCGATCTCGCTGCTATCATCCGCCGCTTCGCCGAGGCCGATCGCATCCCGACCGTCGAGGATGCCGATCGGGCCGCGTTCTGGCGAGGGCGCATGAACAGGTGATGGCGGTGATCGACGCGGAAGGCGTCATCGGGCACCGGCATGCTCTCTTCAAGTGCCTCTACACGCTGCGCCGTGAAAGCGGCCTGCCGAACGATCGCCTGATCCACGATCTGCACGGCCGCCGGCATCTGATCGCTGCCGACCTCGTGCCGCTCATCGTCCTCATTCCGCTCGACACCGGCCTGGAGATTGAAGCGATCAAGAGCCTGCGGGCGGACTGCCTGAAGAACCCGTCCGGCGGCTATGTCGAGGTTGAGTATTGCAAGCGGCGGGCGCGGGGCGCCGAGTGGAAGCCGGCTGCGCGGGCGCGACGGCGGCTCCTCGACGCCGGGCGGTTTGATCCGCAAGGTGCTGCAATGGACCGGTCCGGCGAGAAGCCGGCTTGGCGCCGACACGCTCTGGGTCCACTGCGCCTGGGGCCGATTGACCCCGCGTCCTATCAGCATGAAGGAGCCCGTGGCTTCATGGATCGGCCGAAGCGGCATCCTCGATGAACAGGGCCGGCCCCTTCGCCTCAACCTGACGCGCCTGCGCAAGACGCACAAGGCGGCATGGTGCACCGGCGCACCGGTGGCCAGCTTGACCGCTTCGCCAGTTGGCCACAGCGTCGCAGTCGCGGCCGATCACTACGCCGATATCCCGCGCTTCGCCACCTGCATGAGGCGACCGTGGCCGACGCCATGTGCGATCGCGCTCGATGCCGCGTTGCGGCCGTGCGTCCTGTCCTCGGAAGAGGAGGGTGCCGTCCTGGCCGATCCCGAGCAGGCAACGTCTTCCCGTTGCCGATGCCCGCCGCGATCGGCGCGCTGCTCGGCGGCGAGCAGGATGTCTGGCTCGCCAGTTGCGCCGGCTTCTACAAGAGCCCGTTCGGGCTAGAAGGGGAAGCCTGTCCGTCGCCCTTCCGGGGGTGTCTCGAATGCAGCAATGCGGTGATTACCGCCCGCAAGCTGCCCGCGCTTCTCGCATTCCTCAACTTCATCCGGGCACAACGGCAGGCGCTCAGCGAAGGCGACTGGATCGCCAAGTTCGGCCGCGTTCACGGACGCATTGCCGATCAGATCTGTCCCGGTTTGCCGACGCGGAGATTGAGGAGGCTCGCCAGATTGCGGCGTCGGACCCGGCGCTCATCTACCTGCCGCCCGAAGCGGCAGCGCCATAATGCCGGGTTCCATCACGCTCGCCGCGGACGTCGTTGCCGTCGGCCATTTATGGCGACGGCGAGCCCGTGCTTGCCGGTGTCGCGGTCAGGGACGATGTCGACCGCAGTGAGCTTCCCCGCTTCGGGGACGATCCTGGATTTGGGCGCCGCCATCTTCCGGGTCAACGCCCGCTACAGCAACTACCGGCTGAATCCGCCGGCATCGCCGATCCCGTCACGCGACGGTTGGCGAAGGAGTATGATCGCCCGGCTGCGCATTCATGTGCCGGATACCGGGCGCCCTGCGGCGCGACCTCGGCGATCCGGCTGCTGCGCTACGTCCAGCATTTCGCCGCGTTCCTCCGCGCGCGGACTGGCGCCGTCGATCTCAGCCGGATCGATCAGGCGCTGCTCGACGCCTACCTGGTGCATGCCCGGACGGCGGGCGGCGGACGCCGCACGAGACGGTGAAGTGGGTCGAGGTGCCGATCGACCTGCATCACCTGGCGCCATGGCCAACCGGCGGCGGCATAGGTTTCCTGCCGGGGCGTGGACGTGCGGCGCACCGCGTTGCAGCCGCCGCCGGCGCCCCGCCGAGAACGCCACGCCGCGGATTCCGAGCTGGTCATCTGCGCTACGCTGCGCTGGGCGCTCAGATATGTCGAAGTCTATGCGTCCGATATCCTCGCCGCGCGGGCAGAACTGGACGCTCTCGAAGCCTGCTGCGCAAAGGTGATGGCGCGGGACGAGGTGGACCGGGACGAGCCGTCGCCAGCACCTATCGCGCCCGCGCAAGTGGCTCGACGTGCGCCGGGCCATGGGCCGAGGCGCACCGATCTGGGAGCACGCGCCCAACGTCGCCCGCCGCATCGACCCGCTCACCGGCGAACAGACCCCGCCCTACAATCTTCACCTGATGCGGCTGACGCCGGTGCGCGAGAGCGGCCGCATCAGCCAGTCCGGAACCGACGGCGCGGTTGATCGAGCAGGCGGCTCGAGCTCGGCACCGAGGTGGGCGGCCTCGACACGCCGATCTCGACCGATCCGACCAGGACTACGCGCGGCGCGAGCGCTTCGACGTCTCCCTCAGCTCCTGCCCGCGAGGAACGGATGCTGCAGGGTGCTCGCTATCTCGTCTGCGTTTACCTCACCGGCATGCGCGACAGCGAGGTGCAGGCGATGCACACGCCGCCTGTGGGTGTCGGTGATGCGCAGCGCCGACGGCCTGGTCGAGCGCTAATGCGCGCAGCACCGTCTACAAGCGCCATGGGGCACGAGGCGCTCAGGCCGACTGGACCTGATCGAGCCGGTCGCCCGCGCCGTCGCGGTCATGGAGTATTCTCGGCGCGCAATCGCAAGGAGAAGGGATTGTCGTCGCTGTGGGTGGCGCTGAAGGACTGGCCCTGGAGCAACACCATTCCTGGATGGGTGCGACGCCGACGTTCAACCTGTTCCGCGACGGCCCTGATGGACGCTCGGAAGGGGGACCGGCGATCCTGCGCGCGTCGGCGAAGTTCACGACACGGCAACTGCGCCGCACCATCGCCTGGGTACATCGCCAACCGGCCGTTCGGCACGGTCGCGGGCAAGATCCAGTACAAGCATGCTCGGCCGCCATGTTCGAGGGCTATGCCGGATCGGCGCCGGCCGATTTCCGCCTGGGGCGATCGAGCGGCGAGCGTGCGCTCGGCCAACTCGACGATATTGTCGCCCATTACGAGGCCTGTTCGCCGTACATCGGCAAGCCGGGCTTCACCGACTGCTCCGCGAGTTCGCCCGCGTCCAGCACGAGCTTGGCGATCTTCCGGGCCGGATCACGGACCGCAAGCGGCTGCGCACCATGCCGCTCCATTCCGCCGGACCCTGCATGTCGGCTTCCTCAACGACTGCCTGTTCGATGCGGCGACCGCGCTCTGCCTCAAAGATGCACCGATGCTGAGCAACGGCGCCAGCCCTGGTCGCGATGCAGCCCCGACCAGTTGCCCGAACGCCTGCCTGACCGATCGGCACCGCGAGCCGTGGCAGGCTTCGATCGCCGAGGGCGAAGCGTTTCTGGCCGACTGACCGGCGCCTGTCGCCGCTGCAGCGCACGGCGATCCTTGCGGACAACGAGCGCAAGCGCCGGGCTGATCGCACCGCTCATGGACGGTGATGCATGACCGCGCCTTCGGGCCGAAGAGGGAAGCCGCGCTGAGGGCGGCTGGCCTGGCGCGGCTGCTCGACGGCCGCCTCGAGTACCGACGGCGCGCTGACAGTCTCAAACCTGGCGCGCGAGGCCGGCGTCAGCCGGGCGACGGCGAACCGCGCGGTCGATGTGCTCGCCGAGTTCCACCGCCGAAGCGCGCCGCCGGGAATCGTCGCCCCTGGTGCTCAAGGGACGCATCCGCGCACTCGAAGCGGAACCTGCGCCGCGTGGCCGAGATGGCCGAGCTGCGGGCGCTCGCCCGCACGTGCTCGCGCAGCGTATCCAGGTGCTGACGTGCGGTATCGCCGAGCGTGATGCCGTGATCGAGGGCCTGCGGGAGGAACTGGCCCGATCCGGCAACACGAGGGTCATTCCGTTGC